>DATDRI010000151.1:0-3338 GCA_035291825.1 Vicinamibacteria bacterium
CTCAGTACGTCACCTTCACCAGGTGAAGTCCCTTGGCGGGAGCCGTGGGGCCGGCCTCGCTCCTTCGGCGCGAGGCGAAGACGGACTCGAAGGACGAGGGCTCGCGCTTTCCCCGACCGACCTCGAGGAGGGTGCCGACGACGTTGCGGACCATGTGATGGAGAAAGCCGGTCGCGGTGATCTCGAAGACCAGCTCCTCTGCCTCGTCGAGAAACGTCGACCGGGTGCAGCTCCGGACCGTGGACCGGGCGCGGCAGGAGGAGGCGCGGAAGGCGGCAAAATCACGCTCGCCCAGAAAGAGCGCGGCGCCCTCGTCGAGAGCCTCGCGGTCGAGGGCGTAGGGGTAGTGGAGGGTATAGCGGCTGCGGAAGGGTGAGGGGACAGGCGAGCGATCGAAGTAGTAGCGGTAGGTCTTCGAGCGCGCGTCGAAGCGGGCGTGAAAGGCGTCGTCCGCCTCCTCCACAATGCGGACGCGAATGTCCTCCGGCAGCATCGAGTTGAGACCTTCGAGAATGCCGCGGGGCGGGATCGGTCGGGGAAGACGAAAATGGGCTACTTGCGCCCAGGCATGGACACCGCTGTCGGTTCGCCCCGCCGCCGTCACCCGGACCGGCTCTTTCGCCATTTGCGAGAGCGCGGACTCCAACCGGGCCTGGATGGTGTCTTCCTCGGGCTGCCATTGAAATCCCCGGTATGCGGTCCCGTCATAGGCGAGTGTCATTTTGAACTTGGGCACGCGGACATTCTAGAGCGCTCGCCACGGTCTTTTAAGTACAGAATTTCATTAATGCGGTCACGTATCGCTCTAACCCTACGGCACACGGGGGGAAGGAACGCAAAGATTGCGCCAGGGGAAGCCTGGAGAAGGGGGAAGGCATGTAAGTAACAAGACATGACGGAAACCTTCTAGAGCAGCCCTGCAGGTGCAAGTCCTGTCCGGTAAGAGCTAGCCACTCACCGGAACCGAGTGTTGCGTGGTGCGGGGGTGACCCCGGCTGCGAAGCGTACACAGGGAGCGTGCAGGCCAGGTGATTGAGCCTCGAAACATTATATCGAAGCGGAGCCGACGTAGTTCTTTGCGCGGAAGGCAACATCGCACACCCCGCCAAGGTGAGGGGTGAGCGGTCCGCCGGGGTCGAAGAGCATGGCATGCAAGCAAGGGTTGCCCAGGAACCTGGGAGATCCCGAACTCTCCACTCAGAGAAGGCGGAGCAGCGGGTCGCCGCCGAGGAAATGGCCCGGGCCCAGTGGACGTGGCGCCCATGTGCACTGGGAGCGAACGGAAGAGACGCTCAGTGGAACCGCGGAAGCGAAGGCAACGAAGCGACGCGGGGAGTTCGAGAAGTCAGAGCCTCTGAATAGGACCGAGGAAGTCGGGGAACCCACCCCAGGGGACCCGGCGGAGGGAAGGCGGAGGCTGGGATTAAGGAACTTCTGGAGGGCAAGATGGCACGGAGTCTGAGCCGTGAAATCATCTCAACGAAACGACAGAAGATAGCGACACTGGCGAAGATAGAACCGAAGCTTTCGCTCACGACGCTGGCCCACCACGTGGACGTGGAGTGGCTGCGAGAGGCCTACCGTCGCACGCGCAAGAACGGCGCTGCGGGAGTGGACGGAGTCACGGCGGAGGAGTACGAGAAGAAGCTGGAGGAGAACCTGAAGGGACTATTGGATAGGTTCAAGACCGGCCAGTATCGAGCCCCCGCGGTGCGCCGAGTCCACATACCCAAAGAGGGAGCGGGCAACAAGACGCGGCCCATCGGGATACCTACCCTGGAGGATAAAGTCCTACAGCGTGCGGTGACGATGGTGTTGGAGCCGATATACGAGCAGGACTTTCTGGACTGCTCGTATGGGTTTCGTCCGGGTCGAAGCCCGCACCAGGCGCTCGAAACGCTGTGGCAGGGGCTGATGAAAATCGGAGGAGGCTGGGTCATCGACCTCGATATCCAGAGCTTCTTCGATAGCGTGGACCGAGCGAAGCTTGGGGACTTTCTGGACCAACGGGTGCGAGACGGAGTCATACGGCGTTCAATAGGGAAGTGGCTAAACGCCGGAGTCATGGAAGAAGGAATCACCTGGTACCCGGAGCAGGGAACCCCTCAGGGCGGGGTGGTCAGCCCGCTGCTGTCGAACATCTTCCTGCACGAAGTCCTAGACACCTGGTTCGAGCAGGTGGTCAAGCCGCGGATGAAGGGGCGCGCGTTTATGGTGCGCTTTGCCGACGACGCGGTCCTGGCCTTCGAGCTGGAAGAGGACGCACGGCGTGTGCTCAGCGTACTGCCGAAGAGATTCGGCAAGTACGGGCTGACGCTTCATCCGGAGAAGACGCGGTTGGTGGACTTCCGCCGACCGAGCCGAAGTTCCAACGCTACGGCGGGTGAGTGCTTCGACATGCTCGGCTTTACTCACTACTGGGGCAAGTCGAGAAAGGGTAAATGGGTAGTCATACGCAAGACGGCCAAAGGCCGACTCAGTCGGGCTATCACACGAATCAGCCGCTGGTGCCGAGAACATCGGCACCAACGAGTGGCTGACCAACGGACGGAGCTCAACCGGAAACTCAGCGGTCACTACAACTACTACGGAGTGACCGGCAACTTCCGCGCGCTCGTCCTCTTTCGCCGGGCGGTCGAAAGACTCTGGCGAAAGTGGCTGAGCCGCCGCTCCCGGACGGCTCATCTGAACTGGGACGCTTTTCGCCGCCTGCTCACCCACTACCCGCTCGCCCCTCCCCGTATCGCTCATCCGTATGCCATCGCAGCGAATCCTTAGCCTGAGGAGCCGGATGCGTCAATCGCGCACGTCCGGATCTGTGGGAGCCCCGGGCGGCCTACGCCCGGGGCCACCCGGTCGCAAAGGTGCAAGGGCGCAAAGAAATTTCCGGTCGGTCCGGTTCTTCCTTTGCGCCTTTGCCTCTCTGCGCCTTTGCGTTCTGTTCTTAGTCCTTGATCAGCCTTAGGAGATCTTGACCTCGATCTGTCGCGGCTTCGCCTCTTCGGCCTTGGGGAGGCGGAGCGTCAGGACGCCGTCCTTGTACTCGGCCGCGATCTTGGAGAGGTCGACCGTGCTCGGGAGGCTGAACGAGCCGTAGGCGCGCTCGGTCCGGAAGTAGCCCTCTTCCTTGACCTCTTCCTTGCGCTCCTTCTTTCCGCGGATGGTGAGGACGTTGTTCTCGACCCGGACGTCGATGTCCTCTTTCTTGATCCCGGGAAGCTCGGCGTGTATGACCACTTCACCGCCCTTGTCGAAGATGTCGACCGCCGGGCTCCAGCTTCCGAGGAAGTCATTGTTATCCTCGCGCGGAGTGTCCAGGAGTCGGTTGAGGCGATTGG
>DATDRI010000152.1:0-2243 GCA_035291825.1 Vicinamibacteria bacterium
CGAACGATGCTCTTCGAACCGGGCGGACCGAGCATCCCCTAAGAGCCACGGTCGCTCAGGCGACCCCCTATGCAGCACCAACCCCCTCGTCTCATCAAGGATCTGGCTCCAGAGATCGGACGGGGCGTCAAGGTGAGCTACTCTCTGCGGTTTTTCTGAGGTAGATCCTGGTAAGGAGGGCGGTCGTGAGTCATCGGCGACCGCCCTCAGGCTCTCCCATGAAAAGCGAGCGGCGAAACTCCGAAAAATCTCGCCCAGACGAGATTTCCAAATCCCGTCCTCTAGGATCTCAACTCGGTGGCGAGCTCCACAAAGCGTCTCCATGGGGTCGCGATCCAGGTCTCGGTCGTCGCATGCCCGAAGGAGCGTACCAAGAGAGACACCTTCGTTGCCGTCTCCGCGTCCGGCGCCTCGAAGACGTCCAGATAATCACAGGGGCCCAAAACGGCGTAGTTGCCGATCCACTTCACCGACGGGCATTCATTCTTGATTCTTGTCTCCACTTGGCCGTTGAGCTCGGTGACCTGCTTTGGCTCGGTCAGGGCCTCGGGAGAAAGCCGGGTCATCATCACGTAGGTCGCCATATTCCCACCCCTTTCTGTTCCGGGAGGGGCAGATTGAATCAAGGTCTCGAGTCCGTTTATCGCCTGGCCCCGCCGGAAACACTACTTCGGTTATTCTTGCTGCATCGGCCGTGCCAAAATCACCAGAGTGTCGTCATGACTTGGTTTTGAGGACCAGAGGAAGACTTGACGAAACTCACGAATAAAGGCGTCGCACGTAGACTTTCTGAAACGCGTCAAATACCCCATCGCCGAGGAACTTGACCCATCCCGCGCAAGAACTTGTACATGATCCCGGTGGGGCACCCAGAGTCAGGGCTGCCGGTGAGCTCAGCCCGCCGAGCGTCTACGATAGATGTGTAAGCTCTCATTCCAGGGCTCCAAGGATCTCGTCACTGTTTGGGGGAGAGACTCTCTGTCGCCGATAACCAAGGCGCCTCCGGGTTCGAGGTGAGTCAACATCGCGTCCAGGACCTGACCTTGGAGAGTTTCGTCGAAGTAGGTGAACACCAGGTTGCGACACAAAACCAAGTGGAAGCCTTCCTGGGGCTGCTCTTTGCGTATGTCCTGTTGGGCCAGCTTCACGTCTTGGCGAAATCTCTCTCGAAGCCGGTAGCCTCGCTCGGCCTTGTCGAAGGCAACACTCCTCCATTCCGGCGGAAGGTCCCTGAGACTGCTGGCTGGATAACAAGCTTCCCGCGCCCGATCGAGAAGATGGGGGTCGACATCGGTTGCGAGGATGTGCATCTGTAGATGGGGGAAACGAGGACGGACCGAAAGCTCCCAGAGGATGGCCATCGTGTAGGGTTCTTCGCCGGACGCGCAACCCACACTCCAACAGCGAACCGACCTTTCGTCCCGGCTCGAGGCCAGCTCGGCCAGACCGGGCAGCAGCTCGGTTCCCAGGTAGTCGAAAACGCGGCGATCGCGATAGAAACGCGAGATGGTGACCCGGCAGGCGGAATCGAGTGATTCCCATTCCTTGGGGTGAGCTTCTAGGAAAGACCGGTAAGCATGGGCATCCGGGAGACCGAGCTCCCGGAGACGCCGCTCGACGCGTTTGCAGATCTGCTTTCTGACCTTTCGAAAGCCGGGCCATCGCAGGTGCAGGTGAGGAAGAGCCCACTGCAAGAACCCAACGCAGTCGGCGTCTCTCATCGGATAGGGCACAGCGAGCGGGGGCGATGTCGCCCATCCGCGGCGTCTCTTCTACCTCACTAGTCGAGACGAGCCGACGATCACGGTGCAGACGTTCGAGAGCTCGGAGATGAGTACGGTAAGGAGGTCGTCGACCGAGACGACCCCTATCACCACGCCGCCCTCGTCCACGACGGGCAGTCTTCGGACGCCCTTATCCGCCATGCGGCGTGCCACCAGCATCACCGGGTCTCTCGCCCCCACCGTAAACGGGTTGCTGCTCATGACCTCTTCGAGCTTCACCTGAGCGGGATTTCGGCCCAGGGCGACCACTCGAAGGACCAGGTCGCGGTCGGTGAAGATCCCCAAAGGCTTCTTTTCTGAGCTCAGAACGAGGACGGAGCCGACGTCCTCTTCCCGCATGAGCTTCGCCGCTTCGGCGGCCGTCGCCTGTGGTGGCAGCGAGGCGATACGCTTGCTGATCATGGTTTGAACTTCCATGAGACCCCCTTTCGCCTTTCATGGTTACTGCAAACCTCATTC
>DATDRI010000153.1:0-17986 GCA_035291825.1 Vicinamibacteria bacterium
TTCACAAACAAACGCGCGCTCGCCTAGCGCCAGATTGTCTTTGACCAGCCCACATTTCGAGCATCTCTTGGAGGAGGCAAACCATCGGTCCACGATTTCCAGATGATTGCCCCGCATCCGGGTCTTGTAGTCGAGCTGGCGCCGAAACTCGTGGAATCCCATATCGGAGATGGCACGGGCGAGACAGCGGTTTGTCAGCATGCCCTTCACATTGAGGTCCTCGATGGCAATGCCGGCAAAGTTCTCGGTCAGGTAGCTCGTCAGTTTGTGCAGAGCATCCTGGCGGATGCATCGAATGCGATAGTGCAGCCGTGCAAGCCGGCTGCATGCCTTGTTCCGGTTGTTCGAGCCTTTCCGTTTGCTCGAGAGTCGTCGCGACAGCCGTCGTAGTTTTCTCAGCTCTTGGCGCAGCGGCTTCGGTCCTTCGAACATCTCCCCATTCAAGAGGGTCGCCAGACGGTTGACGCCCAAGTCCACTCCGATGCCCGCTTGGCTTTCGCAAAGCGCCGGCGCTTCCTCGAGCTCCACATGCACGCTGACGAACCATCGATCGGCGATTCGACGAACCGTCGCCGAGACCACTCGGCCGGGAAATCTCAGCTCCTCCCGCATTCGAACCCAGCCCAATCTCGGGATTCGTATCCGTTTGCCGCTCACTTGGATATGATCCCCGCCGACATAGAAGCTGTCGGTTACCCCCTTTCGTTTGAATCGTGGATAGCGGGCCTTCTTGTCGAAAAAGCGACGAAACGCTGCTTGCAGATGAAGGAACGGCTGCTGCGAAGCGTACTTCGTCACTTCATACGTCCACGGAAAATCCACGGGTTTGAGAGTGTTGAAATCTTTCTTCAGCTTCAGAGCATCGACTCTTTCGCCCGCCTCGTACCGCCGCTTCCATTCCGCCAAGCCCCAGTTCCACGCAAAACGCGAAGTGCCGCGGGCTTTGCGGAAATACTCCGCTTGAGCACCATGCGGCGTCAGCCGTATCTGATGCGCCAGAATCACATCTTTGTTACTCGCTCAGGACCTTGGCCGCTTTCACCAGCTTCTGGTTCTTGTGTGAGCGTGAGCCGTACAGGCGAGCCGAAAACACCGTGATCATCTCCAACACGTCCTGTACCAGCTCCTCCTCGAACGAAGATTCCTCTCCCTGATTCAAGATCACCACCTCTACGTGACGCGCCTCGCACAAAGCGAACACCAATTCCGCTCCAAAACGTAAGAGACGATCTTTGTGCGTCAAAACCACCCTCTTGACCTGACGATTCACGATCATTTCCAGTAGACGCTTCAGGCCCTTCTTCCGGTAGTTCATTCCCGAGCCAAGATCTTGGATCAGCTCGTAGCGCCATCCTTTCCTCGCACAATACCGCTCCAGGGTCTCCCCCTGACGCTTCAGCTCTTCTTTCTGGTCGTGGCTCGACACTCGCGCATACGCCACCGTCAGATCGGTTTCAAGCTCGCGAAGACCCAGCAGTTGGTTGACTTCGTAGTAGCGCGTGCCGCCCTCGCTCACACGATCGGGTGAGATTTGGCCCTCGCGTTCCCAACGCCGCAGGGTCTGTGGTGTGACCCCGAGAAGTTTCGACGCCGCACCGATCTTGATATATCTGCTCAATTCGAGCAGATATTATACTATATAAGTAGATTATTTCAAACTGTTTAAAACCCTCCCGGAGGGGAAGGCGCGGAGCCGCGCTGGGCCGACTCCTACCCTCCTCGCACCGAGATTCTTGGGCCGAACACGTTGACAGAATTGGGGTTTTTACCCTAGGATGGTATGATTGGGTTAATTTCTAGAACCACAGGGAAGCAAGATTCATCCGAGAAAAAAGGACCGGCCATCGTGCTGCCAAAATCTGGGAAAATCTGGTTCAGTGGGAAGTTTGTCCCCTGGGATGAGGCGACCATCCACGTGGGCTCGCACGTGATTCACTACGGGTCGTCGCTCTTCGAGGGGATCCGTTGTTACAACACCGCCAAGGGACCCGGCGTCTTTCGTCTCGACGCCCACCTGAAGCGCCTCTACAACTCCTGCAAGATCTACCGCGTGGAGATTCCCTGGAGCCTCGACACCCTGCAGGACGCCGTCCTGGACACCATTCGCGTGAACTCCATGGACGAATGCTACATCCGGCCCATCGTATTCCGGGGCTATCATTCGCTGGGCGTCAACCCGTTTCCCTGTCCCGTCGAATGCGCCATCATGGTCTGGAAATGGGGTAGCTATCTCGGCGAGCAGGCACTCGCCGAGGGCGTGGACGTCGGCGTATCCTCCTGGAACCGGATGGCGCCCAATACCCTGCCCGCCATGGCCAAGGCGGGAGCCAACTACATGAACTCCCAGCTCATCAAGATGGAGGCCATCCTGCAGGGATATGCCGAGGGCATCGCTCTCGACACCTTCGGCTACGTCAGCGAGGGCAGCGGCGAGAACTTGTTCCTGGTATCGAACGGAACGCTGCTGACACCCTCCCAGGCCGCCATGATCTTGCCCGGAATCACCCGCGACTCGGTGCTGAGCTTGGCCAAGGAGGCCAACATCCCGAGCAAGGAACAAGCCATTCCGCGGGAAGCTCTGTACACGGCTGACGAGGTCTTCATGGTGGGGACGGCCGCCGAGATCACACCGGTGCGCTCCATCGACAAGATTCCCATCGGCTCGGGGAAACGGGGGCCGATAACCAAGCGGCTTCAAGATATGTTCTTCGCGGTTTTGAAGGGTGATCGGGAAGACCACGGGTGGTTCACCTACGTCAACGACGCCTCTCCCAGGGGACTCTCCACGACCAAGGCCGGGGCGGAAGCCCGCCAGGCCCGGTGAGCCCGTCCGGTCCGTCCGGCCGGTCACGGTTTGACGAGTAGAGAGGTTTGAAAGGGGCGAAACCATGCATATCAACGATCTCTTGAAGATCGCTTCGGAGCGCAAGGCCTCCGACTTGCACCTCAAGGTCGGTAGTCATCCGGTGCTCCGGATCAACGGCGAGCTGGTGCCGCTAGTCGAGATGAAGCGGCTGATGCAGGAGGACACCATCGCCATGGCGTTCTCCATCATGAGCAATCGCCAGAAGCAAAAGTTCAAGGACAATCTCGAGATCGATATCGCCTACAGCGTCCCGGGGTTGGGACGTTTCCGTTGCAACGTATTCCAGCAGAGAGGAACCGTCGGTCTGGTTCTCCGCGTCATTCCCGTCAAGATCCTCACCATCCGCGAGCTCGGCCTACCGCTGGTAATCGAGAAGATCGCCCAGGAAACGCGCGGGCTCATTCTGTGCACGGGGACGACCGGTTCGGGCAAGTCCACAACCCTCGCCGCCACCGTCGACTACATCAACGCCCATCGCTGCGAGCACATCATGACCATCGAGGATCCCATCGAGTTTCTACACCGAGACAAGAAGTCCATCGTGAATCAGCGGGAGGTCGAGGTCGACACCAAGAGCTTCGCGGGAGCGTTACGCAGCGCCCTGCGTCAAGACCCCGACGTCATTCTGGTCGGTGAAATGCGTGACTACGAAACGATCGAGACCGCCATCACCGCCGCCGAGACCGGCCACCTAGTGCTCTCCACCTTACATACCTTGGACGCCACCGAGACCATCAACCGGATCATCTCGGTCTTTCCTCCCCACCAACAGAAGCAGATCCGTCTGCAGCTGGCGGGCGTCTTGAAGGCCGTCATCTCCATGCGACTGATACCCCGCGTGGACGGAAACGGTCGTGTTCCGGCAGTGGAAGTGATGATCGCGACCCCCTTCATCCGAGACTGCATCATCAACAAGGACAAGACCAAGCTGATCCACGAAGCCATCGCGGCCGGAGTGTCGCAGTACGGAATGCAGACCTTCGACCAGTCCATCTTCAATCTCTACAAGAAGGACCTCATCACCTACGACGAGGCCCTCAGGCGGGCGAGCAACCCCGACGAGTTCAAGCTCAGGATTCAGGGCATCCAGTCCACCAGCGACCTGGCGCAGGAGGAGATGGAGAAGAGCATGTCCGACTTCATGGATAACCCGGGTGAGTCACCGTTCGAGTTCAGCTAAGAAGGGCAAGCGCTCACCTTCCAACCGTTCGGCCCTGGAATTCGCCCTGATCCGGCTGGCCCGTCGCGCGCACAGCGAAGGAGAGCTCACCTCCAAGATGGATCGCGCCGGCTATGCCGAGTCCGAAATCAGCGACACCCTCGCCGAGCTTCGACGCCGGCGCTACGTCGACGATCTTTCCTACGCACTAGCCTTCGCGCGCAGCGCCCGAAGCCACCGGCACTGGGGCCCCCTCCGCATCGCTCAGGGACTTCGCCAAAAAGGATTGAAGGACTCTCATATCGAGCGGGGCATCGCCGAGGCCTTTCCCGAGGGAGACACTGAGCCGGCCGCCGAGGTCCTGGCTCGTTTTCGACGAACCGAACGGGGGCGCGGGCGCGGCACGCCGCTCAGCAGAAAGGCGCGAGCCTATCGTCATCTCTACGCCCGAGGCTTCAGTCGCGAGGCGATCCGACAAGCCTTGAAAGACCACTGGCTATGACCCGGGTAGGCGACACCAGGGAGCGAAGGACGAAAAACACTCTATGACATCGGCCGAGCTCAGAAAGCGATTTCTGGGATTCTTCGAGAAACGGGGGCACCATGTGGTGGGAAGCTCGCCCCTGGTGCCGCGCCAGGACCCCACGCTTCTCTTCATCAATGCCGGCATGAACCAGTTCAAGAACGTCTTCCTGGGTCTCGAAAAGCGAGACTACCGCCGAGCTGCCACCGTGCAGAAGTGCGTGCGGGCGGGCGGCAAACACAACGATCTGGAAAACGTCGGCCGCACCGCACGCCATCACACTTTCTTCGAGATGCTGGGAAACTTCTCCTTTGGCGACTACTTCAAGAAGGAAGCCATCGACTTCGCCTGGGAGCTCCTGGTCAAGGATCTGGGGCTCACTCCGGAAAGACTGGCGGTCACCGTGTTCGAAGGCGACTCGGAGGTTCCGGGAGACGACCAGGCCGCCGAGCACTGGGCCCGTTACCTGCCCCCGGATCGGATTTATCGACTGGGTCGGAAAGACAACTTCTGGTCCATGGGGGACACCGGTCCCTGCGGCCCCTGCTCGGAAGTGCACTTCCACCAAGGAGACCATCTTCCCTGCTCCGAGCCGAAAGGATGCCGCGGATTGGCCTGCGAGTGCGATCGCTGGATGGAGATCTGGAATCTGGTCTTCATGCAGTTCAATCGCGACGCGCGGGGGAAGCTGGAATCGCTGCCCGCCCCCAGCGTCGACACCGGCATGGGCCTGGAGCGCATCGCCGCGGTGGTGCAAGGCGTGGCGAGCAACTACGATACCGACCTCTTCCAGCCCTACCTGGCCGAGATCGAGTCCCTCACCGGACGCCGGTATCGAACTTCCGAGGCGGATGACGTCTCTTTTCGGGTCATCGCCGATCACGTTCGTGCCACGGCATTCCTCATCACCGACGGCGTCATGCCCGGTAACGAGGGGCGCGGTTACGTGCTGCGGAAGATCATGCGCCGGGCCATGCGCCACGGGAAGCGGTTGGGCTTGGCGGAGCCGTTTCTCCACGCCTTGACCCCTCTGGTGGTGGAAAACATGGAGGAAGCCTACCCGGAGCTCCTGCTTTCACAGGAGCTGGTGAGCCGGGTGGTTCATGCCGAAGAGGAGAGATTCAAGAGCACTTTGGCGACCGGAGTCGCCGCCCTCGAGCGCCTGCTCGACGAGGCCCAGAAGGACGGGGGTCGGCTGGCTGGTCCCGAGGCCTTCAAGCTCTACGACACCTACGGCCTGCCCCTCGACATGCTGAACGAGATCGCCGCCGAGCGGAACGTCACGGTGGACGAGGCGGGATTTGAGCAAGAAATGACCGAACAGCGCCGCCGGGCCCGCGAATCCTGGAAGAAGACCGCGGTCCTTCCCGACAAGACCGTATACGTGTCCCTGATGAACAAGATCGAACCGACCCGGTTCCTTGGATACGAACGCACGGTGGTGGAGGACGCTCGAGTCCTCGCGCTCACTCGAGAAGGCCAGGAAGTCCCGGCATTGGTCGAGGGCGAGGAGGGCGAGATCTTTCTCAACGACACGCCGTTCTATGCCGAGGGCGGCGGACAGGTGGGAGATCGCGGCATCCTGGCCGGCCCGGACGGCGTGGCCGACGTCCTGGATACGAAGCTGGCGGTCCCCAGACTCTACGCCCATCGGGTGCGCATAAGGAAAGGCACCTTGGTCCGCGATCAGGAAGTCTTGGCGCGCGTCGACGAGCACATCCGCGGCGCCACCGCCTCGCACCACACCACCACCCACATGCTGCACGCCGCACTTCGCGAGACGCTGGGACCGCACGTCAAGCAGTCGGGCTCGCTGGTGGCTCCGGATCGGCTGCGATTCGATTTTTCCCACTTCGCGCCGGTGCAACCGGGAGAGCTCGAGACCATCGAGAGGCGCGTCAACGACAAGATCCAAGAAGACCTCGAGGTCAAAACCGAGGAAATGCCCCTCGACAAGGCCCTGGAGCGAGGCGCCATCGCCTTCTTCGGAGAGAAGTACGGCGATCGGGTGCGGGTGGTGGAAGTGCCCAACTTCAGCATCGAGCTCTGTGGTGGAACGCACCTCCATCACACCGGGCAGGCGGGGCTCTTCGTGCTGACCACCGAGTCCTCGATCGCCTCGGGAGTTCGCCGGGTGGAAGCTCTCACCGGCCACGCCGCCGTCGACTACATCCGGTCCCAGCGGCGTCTGGTGGAAGGGGTCAGCAAGGCCCTGCGGGCGCAGCCCGAAGAGCTGATTGCCTCGGCAGAGCGACTGCGGGACGAGCTCAGAAAGCGAGAGAGGGAGATCGAGCAGCTCAAGCTGAAGCTGGCCACCGGCGGTGGAGACTCTCAGGAGGAGCGAAGCACCGAGATCGCCGGGGTTCTGGTGTGGACGCCGGAGCCCCTTCAGAATTACGATAAGAAAGAGCATCGCCAGTTCATGGATGCTTTCAAGGACAAGCATCAGAAAGGCTCCTGGGTGGCGATTTCGGGAGCCATCAACGATGACAAGGTCTCGGTGATCGTGGAAGTCTCGCCGGACGTCAAGGAACGACTGCGAGCCGATCAGCTCATGAAACGACTGGTCCCCATCATCGAGGGTCGCGGGGGCGGAAAACCCGATCGCGCCGAAGCGGGAGGGCGGTTTCCCGAACGGCTCGAGACTCTCTACCAGGAAGGGCGTAAGGCGGTACGTGAAGCACTCGGGGGGTGAATGAAGTCAAAGACATGGATCGGTTGGTTGGTCGGCTGGGCGCTCCTCATCGTCGGTTGGGCGGCCAGAACGGAAGCACAGATCTACGGCTTCACGGACGACAAAGGGGTGTTGATCCTCTCCAACATCCCCACCGACAACCGGATGCGTCTCATCGCCGACGGTACTCCCGAGGCGGCGGGCAAGGTCTGGCGTTACAGCGGCCAGTACGATCCTCTGATCATGAGGGCGGCCCGCGAGGCGGGAGTGGACCATGCCTTGGTGAAAGCGGTCATCGCGGTGGAGTCCGCCTTCAACCGTTTCGCGCGCTCGCACAAGGGAGCCCAGGGACTCATGCAGCTCATGCCGGATACCGCCCGTCGCTACGCGGTGGTCAACCCCTATGACGCCTGGGAGAATATCCGGGGCGGGACCCGACACCTGCGCGATCTGATGGACGAGTTCACCGACCTGCGCCTATCCTTGGCCGCCTACAACGCCGGGGCCACTCCGGTACGGCGGCTGGGACGAGTTCCCCCCTACCGCGAGACCGAGGACTACGTGAGGAAGGTACTGGCCGTCTACCAGGCCGGCTCTCGTATCAGCATCACCAAGGCCGGGCGGACCCACACCATCAACAACCAGGGCGAGAAGATTCGGGTGACGGAGATAGGCACCGGGCAGCCCCCCGCCGCGCCCGCCGAGCCGGTAGCACGAGCATCCTCGACCAGCGGACCGGCCTCCACGGCGGAAGACGCCGCCCGCAGCCTGGTCACCGAGACGGCGGTCGCCCCCATCGAGGGGTCGCTCTACTACCGCTATCGCGACGAGGAAGGCGTCATCTATATCACCAGAACGAAACCCTCCGATGTAGAATACGAAGTTCTGGAGCCCTGACAGGAGCCCCGATACGAGCTAGGCGAAGCGGATGGCAGACAGCGCACCCACCCCTTTTGACCAAGGGCTGTTCCTGGTCCATCTCAACCGGGGCATGGAGAATTTCGAGCGGCGGAATTTCCTGGTCGCCGAGCGGGAGCTGGAAGAGGCGCGGCGCATGCGTCCCGTCGATCAACGCGTCCTCAACCTTCTGGGACTCGTCTACTTCAAGCGCGAGAAGTATGTCGAGTCGGCCACCATCTATCGCAAGCTCATCGACGGCAATCCGGATTCCTATATCCTCCATTTCAACCACGGCCTGATCTGCTTCAAGCTGGGCTCGCTGGACCAAGCCGAGGCGGCCTTCCTGAAGGCGCTCGATCTGAAGCCCGACAACCAGAAGATCAATTTCTACCTGGGTAATATCTACGAGAAGAAAGGCCAGCATTACAACGCCATCTTTCAGTACCGCAAGGCGGGCGCCAACATCATGGTCAAGCGCGTGCAGGCGAAGATCTCGGCGGAGAAGGGCGCCGGCGACGGGCGAGAGAGCCTGGCCCCACCCGAAGAAATGAGCTCAGGGCTCCATGGCAGCGAAGCGCCTCCCATGCTCACCCTGGACGACATCGATCCCGAACAGATCTTGGCCGCCCTCAACGATACCAGTTCCAACGTCAACGAGGCCGATGCGTTTCCACCTGCTCCCGACGACGATCCCACCATGCCGGTGGCGATGAAGCAGCCGATAGAGAGCCTCCCTTCACCTCCCGTCGATCCCGCGAAGGAGGCCCCGCCCCTTACCCGAACCGTGGTGCGGCTCACCGATCCGACGCTACTCGATCAGCCCCTCGGCGAAGTCGCTCGTTCCAAGGCCCTATCCAGTGCGGGACGGGATCTCTTCAGCCCGGGCGCCGGCCAGCACCCGACCGAGCGCCCCACCGAGCACCGGATGGAACGAAGGAGCCGGGCTCGCCGCAGCGGAGACCCGACGCTGAGGCTTAAGGCTCCCCCCATCGTCGCCGAGGAACCCACCCCGACGCCCTCTTCGCGGGAGCCTGCGTCGCTGACTGAGGACGAGGAGGATCGAGCTCCGCACCTCTATTCGCAACTGAGGCGCCGCGACGATAGCTTCCGATACCTGGAGAACAACCTGATGGAGGTGACCTTCTCCGGCAAGGTCTTCATCAAGCAGGGAACGATCTACAGCTATAGCGGCAATCTCACCTTCTGGGTCAAGCCGCAGCGAGAGGAAGGGGTACCGCCTCTGGTCATCGTGAGCGGCACCGGACGCCTCTTGTTGACCGACAGGGAGCGCGAGATCACCGTGCTTCAGGTCAACGGAGAGGAAATCTACGTCGAACCCTCGCACCTCCTCGCCTGTCAGGAGACGCTGACGCCCCGCTACGCCATCATCGAGCGGGAGGGAGTTCTTCAGCCGCGACTGCACGTGCTGTCGATCGAAGGGACCGGCTTGGTGGCGTTGTCCGTGAAAACCAAGCCGCTGGTGCTGACGGTGACGCCCGGCTACCCGGTGAACGTGTCGAGCGCCGACGTCATATCCTGGTCCGGCGATCTGACGCCCGCCATCGTCGAAGACGACGCTCTGGCCGAGCTCATGTCGCCACACTCCCGCCCGTCCCTGAACGTTCGCCTGGAGGGCTCGGGGAAGGTGATGATGGAGAAAACGGGAGGCTAGACCTCTCTTTCTGCGATCCTCAGCGGAACCCCTCCCGCACCAAAGAAATCTCTCGCCCCCGCCGCTCGATCCGGCTAAGACTCCCGTCCGGGCCCTTAAGGGTCACCGGCGCCGCATCCGCGGATGGAGTCGGGCCGCTCCCGTAGTGAAGGGATGCGAACCGCTGCAGAGCTTGGAAAAACTCTTCCGCGTCCTCCTCCGAGTCCCAGGCCGTGTGCCATACCAGGCGGTACTTCCCTTCCCGGTCTTGCCACAGCGCGTAGCGGTCCCCTCCCCATCCCGCCGCGGCGCGGATGGCGTCCTGTCTGGCCAAGCCGGGCTGGAATAGAACCCGGATCAGAAACTCTCCCAACCGTCCCTCCGACTCCACTGACTCTCCGATGGCCTCGGAAAGCTGAAGCTCCTTCGGCTCGTCGCGTTGATCCAAGTATTTCTCGGGATGAAGCACCTGCTCCATCGAGCGCGGCGGATCGACCAGGCGTTGGTTGAGGAGGCGGAAGCCACCGCGGCGGAAGATCGCAGCCGCCAGTGCTCGTCCTTCCAGATAAGGCACCAGAAGCTGCTCGCGTACCACCGGCGGAGCGCCCCGCAGCTCGGGGCCGGCGAACATCTCGGCCAGTGCCTGACTATCCGCCCCCGCCGCGTTCATTCCCAAGAGCCCCGCCACCGTATCGCCCTCCCCACCCGGCATGCCGCTGCTCAGATACTTTTCCATGAGAAGCGTGGCGTCGCCTTCCAACAGGCTCAGGACGGCGAGCTTCCTGTCATCGTAGTCGGTTCCTTCCCCCAGCACTTCCCGCAGCTCCAGGTGTTGATCTTGGAGCGCGTGGCGGAGCTCGTGAGAAAGGATGAGCTGGTTCATGAGGTTCAGAGTCTCTCCCGAGGAGGAGATGGCGAAGAGCTTCTTCACCTGCGGACGTTCGTCGTAGAAGCCGGCGATGTTCTCGTTCAGAACCTGTTCGCGGATGGTCCGGAGATCCTGGCCTTCGGTGAGAAAACCGAAGGCGCGAAGCATTCTCTCCTCGCGCTCGGCGACTTCCGGCGGGTACTCTTCGGCAAACAAGCGGCGAATGTATTCCCCCAGCTCCTCGCGCGTCATGAAGTCGATGGGGACGTTGCGGGTGAATCGAAGCTCCCCGACCTCCTCCACCCGCCTCTTGAGCTCTTCGGGAGGGACCTCGGGAAGACCCAGAATTTCCCCGAGCATCTGGAAGGCGCGGGCGATCTCTTCTTCGCCGGCCTGACTGGCCGAAACCGGCGCGACGCTCGCCGACGCACCCCAGCAGGCGACCATCGACAACAGGACGAAGAAAAACACGATGCGATGTCTCATGCTCGACTCCCGAAGAAAACCGCCAGTCCGACCAGAACGAGCTCCGCGGCGATGAAGCTCCCCCACGCCGCCGGCGAGCCAAGAGCGGGCCAGAGATGCGCCATGACGCGGCTGCGATACGACCCATCGAGCTGCAGTGACAAGTCGCTCCGCTCGGCGCGCGCCACATCCAGGTAAGGCGTGAACCATCGCTCGACGATCAGATGCTCGCCGGTCGCGGCGTGGGAATCACTCCGCTCGGCCGCCTCGTTGCGCGCTTGAATGTGCCGTCTGGCCTCGGTGACGTAGAAATCCTCGAGAGCCCATAGAGCCTCCCCCGGACGCAACAAGCGGCTCCGCTCGGTCTCCGACCAGGACGACCAACGCAACCGGCGATCCTCGCCGACCCGGTCGAGATCGCGATACTGAGATACGAACTCGACGTCGTCCCACCGGATCCAGTATCCGAGGTGAACGACGTAGAGGAAACCAGCCAGCGCCGGCAAGAGAACCCCTCCCACCGTGGCCATGCGTCGCAGCTCACCACGGCTGCCGGTCGAACGAGTCTCTTCATTTCCGAAAACGGGTCGCAACACCCAACCCGCATACACGAGCCCCAAGCCTCCCGCCGCGGCATTGAGTGCCACGTCCCGGATCTCGGCGACCCGTGAGGCGAGAGCCCATTGAATGGCCTCGTCCACCAATCCCACCGCCACCACCAATAACAAGGTCTGCACCCAGCGAGAGAGCGTCGATAGCCGCCTCAGAGAGGCGAAGGCGAGAACGGCCAGCACTCCGTACTCGGCGAAGTGCGCCGCCTCCACCAGATGGGACCGCGGATCGGGAGAGGCCAGCCACGCATAGATCGCGGCGAAGCCCGCCGCCACCAGAGCGAGCTCTCCCAGGGCCAGCAGACGATCGCCTCGCCGGCGCGCCCAGACCAGGCCGACCACCACCGCCGACGCTGCGATTAAGCCGGCCGCGACGTAGCGGTCGAACCCGCCCGCGGCACGTTCATTGAGATAATTCCTTAAAGCGGGAAGAAGGGGCGCGGAGAGCCAGATGAGTGCCGCCCAGGCGGCGACCCAGAGGCCCGAAATTGTCATCGCCTGATGGAAGGGCCTCAGGAAGAAGCCTCAAATCGACACTCCGACCGTCCCGATCCGCCGCAGCTGGACTCCACCACCAGCGACCAGCGAAGCGCCGCTTGCCCCATGAGCCCGGCAAAGAGCGCCTCGTAGTACAAGCAGACCGGACCATTCCCGGAGACGGTGCGACAGAAGAGAGAGTTGGATACGGTGAGCAACAGCTTCCCGCCCGCTCGTCGCGCCCCGAGCCTGCCGTCACGCTGGATGTTCTTGAGCCCGGAGCGAAGCAGTCGCTGGACCGCCCTCTCTCTTCCAAACCGAGGCGCCGTGCTCCACAACTTGCGCTCCACCTTGGAGAGATGCTGGTAGCACCAGGTCGAGGCGGTGCGGCCCGCTTCTTTCATGACTTTCTTGTAGAAGGCGGGATCGCGGCTAAGATAGCTGACCGCGCCCATGACCGGCGCGATGTGAAAACGGGGCCTGCGATCGCCGGCCGGGAACCAGGTCTCGAAAACATCCAACCGCTCCGGAGCGATCTCTTCCAGCGCCTTGCGCAGGCTGGCCACAAACAAACGCTCGACCGAGTCTTCCTTCAAAACCTCTCCTCGGGCCGCTCGGGTCCACCCGCCGGCGGTAGAATAAGGCGTCGCCGGGTGGCGAACCGGTCTCCTCCAGAACGGCGCAAAGATCTCATGGGGCTCGGGGTGGGTAATTATACCATTCTAAAAACTCTTCTCCCAAACGACCAGTGACTTCGAAGCTCCCTTCCATAGAGGCCGCCATCCTGGCCGGCGGCACGTCTTGCCGGATGGGGAGAGACAAGGCCTTTCTTCGCCTGCAAGGCGCGAAGGGACCGACCGTCATCGAGACCCTGGTCGCGACCTTGAGGCCGGACTACCGGCCCCTTCGCATACTCGCCACGCCCAGCGAGCGGCTCCTCCGCCTCGGCATTCCCCTCCAACCCGATCTCCGACCGGGCCTGGGTCCCTTGGGCGGCATCCACGCCGCTCTCGCTACCGCGCGGCGCGAGCTGGTCCTGGTGGTTGCCTGCGACTTGCCTTTCCTGGACCGCCAGCTCCTCACAGGCCTGGCCCGTTTACTTCCCGGGCACGACGCCGTCGTTCCCCGGCCGGAGGGTCGTCCCCTTCCGGTTTGCGCCGTCTATTCCAAACGCTGTCTCGCGCCGCTCGCGTCTCGGTTGGATCGCGGCGAGCTGACCGCCGCCGCCTTCCTCGAAGATCTCGCTGTGCGATGGGTGGAAGGACCGGAGCTCCGGCAGCTCGACCCCGAGGGCATCGCCCTCTTCAATCTCAATACGCCGGAGGACTACCGGACGGCCCAGGCGATCGCCGCGAAAAAGACTAGACCTCGGTCTTGACCGGATACGTCCTAGGGACATCCACCCCGACCCGCCTCTGCCGAACGTGCCGTTAACCTCAACAAATCAAGTAGTTTCTGAACCGGTTGACAGGAAGTAGGCATGATGCTACGATTTTCTAGCTTTCTGTTCCGAAGTACCTTCTAAAGCTACTGGGTTGCACGGCGGGTACTGCCCGAGGCGGAGGACTTCCCCTCAAACGATTCTATAAAGAAGGTTGCCATGGTCTCTAGAAAACCCGTGCGGAACGGTCCCGGGAAGAGTCGAAAGACGCCGGGGGAAGGTGCGAACGGACACCTCTCCAACGGCGAAGCGGCGGGATTGGACCTCGGTACCAGCACCGTCGTCACGGCGCGGAAGAACGGGAGCGGATTTCGCTCCTCCGCCGAGCTCAACGCTTTCATCGACCTTCCTCCTTCCCGTTTCACCGAACAGATCCTGGACCAAAACGAGATCGACTTCGTTCGCGAGGGTCGGAGAATCGTGGTCTACGGCAACGGCGCCGCGAAATTCGCCAATATGTTCAACGCCGAGACGCGCCGACCGATGCGCCACGGCCTGGTCAATGCCACCGAGCCCTACGCGCAGAAGCTGCTCAAGGTGATCGTCGGGAAGCTTCTGAGCGGGAAGAAATCCGACGGGGGCCAGGTGTGCTACAGCGTTCCCGGTGCACCCCTCAGCTCCCCCACCAGCCTCGTTTACCACGAAGCCTTGATGAAACAGATGCTGGAAGGCATGGGATACGAGGCCAAGAGCATCAACGAGGGCATGGCGGTCATTTTCTCCGAGCTCGAAAAAGAGAATTTTTCCGGAGTCGGCATCAGCTTCGGCGGCGGATTGACCAACGTGGCGCTCGCCTATCTCTCGGTGCCGGTCTTTTCCTTCGCCATCGAGAAGGGGGGCGACGACATCGACGAAGCGGTGGGCAAGGTGAGCGGCGAGACCGCCACCCGAGTGCGCACCATCAAGGAAGAGGGGTTGGATCTGAACCGCAAGCCGCGCACCAAGATCGAGGGGGCGCTCCACATCTATTATCAGGATCTGATCAACACGGTGGTGGAGGGCATCGATGAGGCGCTGGCGCGTACCGACAAGATGCCCAAGCTCGACAGCCCCCTGCCGGTGGTGCTGGCGGGAGGAAGCGCGCTCCCCAAGGGGTTCAAGAGCAAGTTCGAGCGTGCCCTGACGGCGCAGAAGCTTCCCATTCCCTTGGCGAGCGTACGCCTGGGCAAGGAGCCACTGACCGCCACGGCGCGAGGTGCATTGTTGGCGGCCCTCTACGAGAACTAGGTAACGGAACGGGAACGGCCGTAAGGTTTTTGGCCGGGAGAAATTAGGAGACGAACATGGAAAATACCCCAAAGACCGAGAGCGTCATTCCCAGCGCGGAAGGCCGGATCGGTCTCGACGTCGGGACGAGCAAGATTCTGGTGGCTCGTCGCACCGGGCGCGGGCTGGAGGCTTCCGTGGAAGTCAACGCCTTCATCCCCCTCCCCTACTCCCGCATCACCGAGAACATTCTCCTCCAGAACAAGGTCCACTATTACCAGGAGAACGGCCAGTTCTTCGTGTACGGCAACAGCGCCGAGCAGTTCGCCAGCCTGTTCAACGCCGAGACGCGGCGGCCCATGAGCCGGGGACTCATCAACCCGCACGAGCCCGAGGCGCTCACCCTCATCCGGGTCATCATTCAGGGCCTGGTGAAGAAATCCAAGAACGACGAGGAGCTGGTGTGCTTCTCGGTACCGGGAGCGCCGGTGGAATCCCCCGACGATCTCATCTACCACGAGGAGTTCCTGAAGAACTACCTCACCGAGCTGGGCTACCGCGTGAGGAGCATCAACGAAGGGCAAGCGGTGGTCTTCTCGGAGCTCGAAAAGGAAAGCTTCACCGGAATCGGGATCTCGGCAGGCGGAGGCATGTGCAACGTGTGCCTGGCGTTTCTCTCCGTGCCGGTCATTTCCTTCAGCGTCTCCAAGGCCGGCGACTACATCGACCAGAGCGTGGGCTCGGTCACCGGCGAGTCGGCCACTCGGGTGAAAATCGTCAAGGAAGCTTCTCTGGATCTAACCCGCACCCCTCAAAACAAAGTGGAAGAGGCGCTGCACATCTACTACGACGAAGTGATCCAGAACCTGGTCAAACACCTGAACCAGTCTCTCGGCAAGGCCTCCAACGTCCCCAAGCTGGATCGTGCGGTTCCCGTCGTTCTGGCCGGCGGCACGTCGCGCCCCAAGGGCTTTCTCGACAGGTTCGAAAAGGTCTTGCGCGCCTCCAAATGCCCCATCGAGATCTCCGAGGTGAGGATCTCCACCAGGCCCATGCAGGCTACTGCCGCCGGGGCCCTGGTGGCCGCCGTCAACGACGCCTAGTCCCCTTCGCGAACGGGTGAGACACCGGAAAAACGACCGGACCGAAGCGGGCCGGCTCGGATGAGGGAGCCCCGATGAGCAAGCCCACCCCCCTCCCCGAACGGCAGCTCCGCAAAGCGATCGAGAGCCTCGCCGCCTCCATCGAGGATCCGGGAAGCAAGCTCCGGTTCATACAACGAGCCATAGAGGTCTACGCGGAGCAGCCGGAGCTCCTTCGCAAGACCAGCACCTTGAAACCCATCGCGGTGCGCCTCGCTTGTTACGGAGCGTTCGAGGAACTCCACGCGGAACGGAAGCTACCCTCCACGCCGAAGCCACGCGAGATCAGTTGGACTCTCTACCGGCTCCGCCACACCATCCTGGCGCTCTTCATTCTTGGGGTCGCCTCCTTGGCCTATGCCTACGGCCCGGCCGGCTACCGCGCGGCGCGCCACGGTGTGGAAACGGTGGCCCGGCTCCTTCCCTCCTTCTCCCCTACCGCATCGACAGCCACCCGTGCGGCAAGCCGCGATCGCGGTGCACGCCAGGCGAACGAGCCTCCGGCGCGAGTGACCAAGCCTCCCGAAAAGGTGTGGCTGGTGGAAGACGGACCCCTCGGCGAGCTGTGGAGCAACGGGCTGCGCGTCTTGACCTCCTACCACATCTCCACCGAGAAACGACGCTACTTCGTTTTCCCAAGAGACGGCGGAGATCCCATCCTGGTCACCGAAAAGCCGGCCGGGATCGTCTACCACACCAGCGAAAGCGACATCGCTCCCTTCGAGCCCGATGCCACCGGCTCCCTTCTGAGCAACACCAGAGGGCTACTCCGCTGGCTGAGACAACACGGCAGCTATCATTACTTGATCGACCGCTTCGGCCGCATCTACCGTTTGGTGAACGAGTCCGACGTCGCCTACCACGCCGGGAAATCGATATGGGCCGACGACGACTATTACTACCTGGACTTGAACGACAGCTTCCTGGGCATCTGCTTCGAAAGCGAATGGAAGCCCCAGGCCAGCGATGCCGAAATCGTAACCCCCGCCCAGATACAAGCCGCCATGAACCTGACCGACATGCTCCGCGCCCGGTACGGCATCTCCGACACCAACTCCGTCCCTCACGGCCTCATTTCGGTCAACCCCCAGAAAATGCTGATCGGACACCACATCGACTGGGCCCAGGGCTTCCCCTTCGCCGCCCTCGGCCTCAGCGACAAGTACGAGGTGCCCCTCCCCAGCATCCTGGGATTCGGCTTCAGCTACGACCAAGACCTCCTTAAGAGAATGAGGGGGAACCTCTGGCCCGGCGTCGACCACGCCGAACGAGAGCTCCGCATCCGCTCCCGCAACAAAGGCGTGCCGTCCGCCATGCTCCGCACCGAGCTGAGACGCGTCTACCGGCGCCATCAGGAGCTACTCGAGAACGCCAGGAAGAACGGCTTCGAGACCCCGGCCGTGACGGCGGGGATGGGGTCGTAGTAGGTCTCGAGCAGTGTGCGGTGGTTTCTGCCGCCGGCCCCTCCAACTTGCCCCAAACCCATTTCGCACCGAAGAACCTCCCCGAAGCGCTTTGAAATTCCCTGGCCTTTCCCCGTAACATTAGGTCTTCATCCCAGCGCGTCTCGTCCGGCCACCCAGGCCGAAAAGTTTCCTTAAGTACCTAATCTACAGGTGCTTAGAGGCTGGGCAAACTTGACAACCATTGACATTTACCTAACATATACCCATGGGCGAACCATCGTGTTCGCGCCGCCTCGGTGGCTCGAACCCTCCCACAGAGAGCCCACAAGTAGACTCATAGAGAGTTCTTGGCGTTTCTTAGCGGGCGAAGCGATCCCCCGCATTTCAGGAATGAAGGAGGTGCCACATGATACAAGCGACCTTAATCGACTCGATGCAAGACTCCCCCACTACGAACCACTCGCATAGCGATCTCTCGATCGCCGAGCTCGACCAACGACTCGAAAAGGCGGTCCAGCAGAACGAGCGATCGGAACGCCTCATTTGCGACTATCTCTTGGCGATGGGTGAGCGACGAGGATACGAAAAATTCGGCTT
>DATDRI010000154.1:0-3938 GCA_035291825.1 Vicinamibacteria bacterium
TCACGCTGGCCACCGGCCCAACGACGCAGGGGGCGGGGAACGCCTTCCGCATCGCCTACATTTCCGATTCCCATCTCTACGAGAAGGATGTCAACGATCGCTTCGTCCGCGCCCTCATGCGGGCGGTGGACGATGTGAATGCTCTCGACCCCCAACCCGACTTTGTTTTCTATGGAGGCGATCTGGCTCAGCTCGGACAGCCCAAGGAGCTCGAGCTCGGCGCCGGAATCCTCAAGAATCTCAAGGCGCCGCTCAAGATCATGGTGGGGGAGCACGACTGGTTTCTGGACATGGGTGAAAAGTGGCGAGCGCTTTTCGGCGAGCCGACCTACTCCTGGGACCACAAGGGCATTCATTTCGTCACGCTGCTGAGCGTGGTGGAGAAGGACTTCTGGACGGCGCGGGGTATGACTCCTATGGAGAGGATGAAGACGGTGGCGGGATTGGACAACTCGGTGCAGAGCCCGTTCTCGGTCGGAGAGGCGCAAAGGGAGTGGCTGAGGAACGACCTGGCGAAGTATCCCGATGACACGCCCGTCGTGGTTTTCTCTCACTCGCCCCTCTACAAGCTCTATCGGCCGTGGAACTTCTGGACCGATGACGCGGAGGAAGTGCAGGCGCTTCTGAAGCGGTTCCAGAACGTGGTCGTCTTGCACGGCCATACCCATCAGATGCTCACCAACCGCATCGGAAACATCCACTTTCACGGGTTCCTGGCCACCGCCTGGCCGTGGCCCTACGCACCCCAGGGACTGCCGGAGCTGACCATCGAGATGGCAAGGCCGGATCCCTTCAATCCTCAAGACGGTTGTGGCGACGGCGAGGCACTGGTCCACACCGACGGTCTGGTGGACAAGGTCTACAACTTCTGGAACCGCAATCCCGTGACGGTGGCCAGGAACTATACGGCGAGCTGGGGCAAGGAAGGGATACCGCCCCAACCGAACCGTCCCAGCTATTGAGATGAAGACTTAAAGGAGGACTCCGGTGAGCTCTAATAAAAGAAAAGCGGTCATCGTCCTTGCTGGCGCGGTACTGGTCGGGCTTGTCTTCGTCACGATCGATCGAACCCCGGCCGGCGAGGTCCAGGCGGTGACCCGTCAAGAGACGGAGAAGGAAGAAGGTCAAGCCCTGGCGGATTCCCTCATGGCGCAGTGGAAGTTGAAGAATCCGGATCGAATGGACGATTGGGTCGCAGAGGAAAAGGAGCGCCATACCATCCAGCCTCCCGCCGACAACACCGACGTGTTGAAGGGCGGACAAGGCGAAGGGCACTCCTACGGCCAGTACACCGAGCGTGACCTCCTACTGTGGGCACGCGAGACGGAAAAACTGGTGGTGGAAGGCTCGCGCATCTTTCATGATGCCGCGGCCCTGCAAGGAACGGTGGGCGTCTCGTGCGACATGTGTCACCCGCATGCCGCCAACACCCATCCCGAGACCTATCCGAAGTTCCAGGTTCAGATGGGCCGGGTGGCTCTGCTCCGGGACATGATTAACTGGTGCATCGAGCAACCGGTTCGGGGCGAGCGCCTGGCTCCCGATGACGCGCGCATGCGGGCGCTGGAGGCCTACATCTACGCGCAGCGGAAAGGCACCGAGCTGAGCTACGGCAAGCATTGACGGGATAGGAGCATCGGGCGCGGGAGCGAGATGAAGCTGGTCATCTTGGAGGCCCTCTCGGTCGAAGCTATCCAAGATCGTCCGTTCGAGCTCGTCGAGCGCAAGGGTCTCGGGCATCCCGATTCGATCTGTGACGCCATCGCCGACGAGGCGGCGCGCGTGCTCAGTCGCGCTTACCTGGATATTTTCGGTTCCATCCAGCACTTCAATCTCGACAAGGGTCTCTTGGCGGCGGGAAGCACATCCCCCCGGTTCGGTGGAGGTACGGTGGAAGCGCCCATGCGGCTCGTCTTAGGCGATCGAGCGATCTACCAGCACCAAGGCCGGACCGTCCCGGTGGCCGATATTCTGGAGTCCTCCGCGCGTCGTTGGTTCGCGGAGAACCTGCGCTTCGTGGACTCCGAACGTCACCTGGTGATCCAAAACGAAGTGAGGCCGGGATCGCCGGAGCTCACCGGGCTCTTCGATCTTGCCGAGCCCTCCGCCAACGACACCTCGGCGGCGGTCGGCTTCGCTCCCGCCACGGAGACGGAGACTCTGGTCCTGGAAGCCGAGAGATTCCTCAACGACCGCTCGTTCAAGCATCGCTTTCCCGAGTCGGGCGAGGACGTCAAGGTCCTGGGTGTTCGGCGGAGGGGCGAGTTGGATGTCACGGTGGCCATGGCCTTCGTGGATCGGTTCGTGCCCGGTGAAACGGAGTACTTCGCCCGCAAGGAGGAGATGCGCCAGGCTCTCCAAGAGCACTTGCGCGGGAAGGCAAAACGCTTGGATCGATTGGACGTGCATCTCAACACTCTCGACCGGCGGGGACGCGGAGCACGGGGTGTGTATCTCACCGTGTGCGGGACCTCGGCGGAGGGAGCCGACAGTGGACAAGTCGGGCGAGGAAATCAGCTCTGCGGTTGGTTCTCTCCCGGCCGGCCCAACAGCAACGAGGCGGCGGCAGGGAAGAATCCGGCGGCTCACGTGGGCAAGATCTACAACGTCCTGGCTCACGAGATGGCCGGGCGGATCGCCGCCCTGCCGGAGGTGCGGGAGGCCACCGTATACTTGGTGAGCCAGATCGGAAGGCCGCTGGTCGAGCCTCACATGGCGGCCGTCACATTGGTCTTGACGCCCGGTGTCGGTCTCGACGAGATAGGCCCGAGCGTCGAGGACGTCGTGGAGACGGTATTGCCGAGAGCCGGTCGGTTCGCCAGAGAGTGGGTGCTCGGCGGACGCTCCGCTCCGGATCCTATTCCGGGATCATGACCGCCATGCCTCCGGCGACCTGGATCGCTCCATCGAGGTCGTCGACTCCCAGCACCACGTGTCCGGCGGTGGTGAGGTAGACGGAGTCGATGTTGATGCCTGCCTCCGACATGACGAGAGCCACGTCCCCCAGCATTCCCGGCTCGTCCAGGACTCTCACCACCAGCACCTCGCGCCGGGTATAGGCGATCCCCTGGGCCTTTAGCGCCCGTTCCGCTGGGTCGGGTTGATTGGGCACGAACTGGACGATCCCCTTACCGTCCAGAGAAAACCCGTGAATCGCCTCGATGTTGACTTCGGCGTCTCCCAATACGGCCCCGAGTCGAGCGAGCTCTCCGGGCTTGTTCTCTAGCATGACTTGAAGCTCGATGGCCATGGATGCTTTCCCCCGGTTAGGACTGGAACAATGTAGCACTTTAGGCTTCCAGGGACGATCGAGGGTTTTCGCGCATGTTGGCGGGAGGGGGAAAGGACGCTCTCAATCGCATCCTTCGCCTCGGTGGCAAGTCCCTTGTTTTGTGTCGGTAGCGGAAGCAGGCCAGGACCTGGGAAGAGGAATGACTTGGTACGAAGTGTGCACCACTTATCGACAGTCTGGCATGAAAGGAGGCAGTGATGTCGATTCCAAGACATATCAAAGAGTACCTGGACTCCACGCACGTGCCTTATCGTCACCTCATCCACTACCCCGCCTACACCGCTCAAGAGACGGCGGAGGTCCAGCACGTGAGTGGAAAACAGATGGCCAAGACGGTGATGGTGATTGCCGACGGGCGGTTGGTCATGGCGGTCTTGCCGGCGACTCATCGGTTGGACATCCATGCGCTGAAGCGGTGCCTGGGCGCGAACAAAGTGCGTTTGGCGGAAGAGAGGGAGTTCGCCAAAGCCTTTCCCGGCTGCGAGGTGGGTGCCATGCCCCCGCTAGGCAATCTTTATCACATGACGGTGTGGGTGGACAGGTCGCTCTACGCCCATCCGGCTATCGTGTTCAATGCCGGCAGCCATGTCGATACCATCGAAATGAGCTGTTCCGACTTCGAGAGCCTGGTGGAGCCACACTGGGG
>DATDRI010000155.1:0-4024 GCA_035291825.1 Vicinamibacteria bacterium
GATATTTATTGGCTGGAAATGCGACCACAGGAGGGCGGCCGCAGCGTCATCGTTCGCCGCACCGCCAACGGCCGCGTAGAAGACCTCACGCCTCCTCCCTATAACGCAAGATCCCGCGTACACGAGTACGGCGGCGGGGCCTACACGGTCGGCGAGGGAGCCATCTATTTCACGAACTTCTCCGACCAGCGCGTGTATCGCCAGACTGATGGAGCGGCCCCGAAGCCCATCACGGTGGACGCGCCCATGCGGTACGCGGATTTCTCATTGGTACGCGGAACGGCGCGCTTGATGGCCGTGCGAGAAGACCACGGCGCTCAGGGAGAGCCGGTGAACACGCTGGTTTGGCTGGATCCCCAGAAGGTCGACACGGGGACCGTCGCGGTTCGGGGCTACGACTTCTTTGCGTCGCCGCGCTTCGATGCCCAGGGAACGCGCCTGGCCTGGCTCAGCTGGAATCACCCCAGCATGCCTTGGGACGGCACGGAGCTATGGGTGGCACGCGTCGAGGAGGGCGTGCTGACCGATGCCCAGCGCGTGGCAGGAGGTGGCGAGGAGTCCATTTTCCAGCCGGAGTGGGCGCCCGATGGAGTCTTGCACTTCGTCTCCGATCGAACCGGCTGGTGGAACCTCTACCGCTTCAAGGATGGTCGCGTGGAAGCGCTCTGCCCCCGGAATGCCGAGTTCGGGCTGCCGCAGTGGGTCTTCGGGATGAGGACCTACGACTTCCAATCGCCGAACACGATTATTTGCACCTACCGAGAAGGTGGACGCAGTCATCTCGCCCGGCTGGACACCGATAAGGGTCGCCTCGATGCAATCCCGACACCGCACGAGGAGCTGGAGGGGATTCGCGCGCGAGGTCGGCAGGCGGTCTACCAGGGCGGGGCGCCCGAAAGACAATCCGAGCTGGTTCGGATCGATCTGGTCTCGGGCGAAACCGAAGTCTTGCGGCAGTCGAGTACCCTCCATATCGAAAGAGCCTTCCTCTCGATACCGGAAGCCATCGAGTTCGGTACGGGGAGCGGTCTTACCGCCTACGCGTTCTTCTATCCACCGAAAAACGATCTCTTCCGAGCACCGGAAGGCGCGAAGCCGCCTCTGCTGGTTGTCAGCCATGGAGGCCCCACCGCAGCCACCGACACCACCCTGACCCCGGCGATTCAATATTGGACGAGCCGGGGCATCGCAGTGGTGGATGTCAACTACGGTGGCAGCAGCGGCTACGGTCGAGCCTACCGCGAACGGTTGAAGGGTCTTTGGGGCGTCGTGGACGTGGACGATTCGGTCCATGCCGCGAAACACCTCATCGATGCCGGACGGGTCGATCCGGAGCGCGTCGCCATCCGCGGTGGCAGCGCCGGGGGCTACACGACCCTGGCCGCTCTGACGTTTACCGATCTCTTCAAGGCCGGCGCCTCTTACTACGGAATCTGCGATCTGGAAGTCCTGGCACGCGATACCCACAAGTTCGAGTCCCGGTATCTCGACTCCTTGATCGGTCCTTATCCAGAAAAGATCGACCTCTACCGGAACCGCTCGCCCATCCACTTCGTCGAGAGACTGTCCTGCCCGATCATCTTCTTCCAAGGACTGGACGATAAGGTGGTACCACCCAATCAAGCGGAGCTGATGTTCCAAGCGGTGCGCAAGGCCGGTTTTCCCACCGCCTACCTCGCCTTCCAGGGAGAAGGCCACGGTTTCCGCAAAGCGGAGAACATCAAGCGGGCCCTGGACGCCGAGCTCTATTTCTATGGCAGGGTCTTCGGATTTTCGCCTGCCGACGAAATCGAGCCGGTGAGAATAGAGAACCTATAGCTTCAAAAGCTTGAAGGCGTGATTCCACTCGTTCTTACGTAGCCCGGGGATGCACCAGAGAATGCAGAGAGGCTCGATGGCACGGGCCGCTTCCGCACCCCCCATGTCTTCCGTCTCCCAGCCGAACTGAGTCAGGATCGACCTCACCTCTCTTTTGGCATGCTCGTCGTTGCCGGCAACAAACATCGTCGGCTTTCCGCCCGGAAAGCTGGGGTTCACCATGAAAGCGTTGCCGACACACGAGAAGGCCTTGACGAATCGCGCCGCGGGGTAGGCCTTCTGGAGCTTCTCCATCAGCGATTCGTTGAGGTCGGTGAAGAAGCGCAGAACCCCGTTATCGGGAGGTTCGTCGGCGATGGGGTTGGTGGTGTCGATGACGATCTTGCCCGCCAGGTTCTGTCGCTCGGAGATCTCGAGCACGGACAGTGCCGCGCCTCCCTTCACCGCCAGCACGACCGCCTCGCCGAACTTGGCGGCCTCGGAAAAGACTCCCGCCCGGGCGCCCTTCCC
This sequence comes from Vicinamibacteria bacterium, assembly GCA_035291825.1. Lineage (GTDB taxonomy): Bacteria > Acidobacteriota > Vicinamibacteria > Marinacidobacterales > DATDRI01 > DATDRI01. The sequence continues at coordinate 2,329 of DATDRI010000155.1, forward strand.
GCTTCCCGCCAGCCAGTCCGAGAGCTTGTCCGGGCTTCGGGTGCCGATCATCACCTGGTAACCGTGCCGGACCAGGCCGGCGGCGAGAACTTGACCGACCACCCCCGAGCCTAGAACACCGATCCGAGACAACGCCATCTCCAGACCTCCTTCTCATCCAGGGTAGAGCCGTTCACAATCTAGTCATTGCGTCGGCGTTTTCTGAACAGATATATGCGCCACGCTGACCAGTCCCTCCTCGACCGCCTGGGTTGCTCTGATCCTTACCCAACCCGCTCGACGTTTGTTCCAGAAGCCCATCACGACGACGAAGGAGCTCGACGGCCAGTTCCGGGGAATGGTAACGGTCTGCGTGTCGGCGACATATTGACCGGGCCTCCAGAATCTCAGCCGGTAGAGACCACTCAGGGGGCGATGGCCGATATTCTCGGGTTCCACAGACGCGTCGTCACCTCGCTCCCCCTCCTCGGGCCAACCCTCGAGCACTAGCCTCCAGGTCGGCGGCAAAGGCTCGAGAACCTGAAAATGATAGGTGATCCGGAAGCTCTCGCCCGGCTTGACCTTCGTCGCGTCGAGATCGTAGCCCACCAGGGCGAGACGCCCGGCAAAGACCGCGTCCAGCGGGTACCGGATGGTAGGTCGGAAATCAGACACATAGAGATCGATCTGATCACGGTGTTGCTGTTTGTAGGTCGCTTCCAGACCGGCGCGCCACTCTCGAAGCTCGGCGCGCCATCCTCGAACATCCGCACCCTTCGCATCGGCGATGTTCTCCCGCTCTCCGGGATCGGCAGATAGATCGAAGAGCTCGTCCGGCTGGTTGTCGTAGTAGTGGATGAATTTGCGGAAGCCATCGAGCCGGCCCAGACACTTGTTCTCATGGAAACAGCTGAAGAAGAGTTGCCGCTCCGGAGGAAGGGACAAGACCGAGCTGCCCGGGAAGTGGTTCGGCTCGATATCGAAGCCGAGCAGATCCACAGCGCTGGGCAGGACGTCCAGGAGGCTGGCGGGCCGGTCCGAGAGCCTGTCACCCGCCAACAGGCCCGGCGCGTGGATGAGAAAAGGAACCCTCATCACCTCCTCGTAGAGAACGTCGTCGTGCTTCGAACGTCGATGCTCTCCGAATGCCTCACCGTGATCCCCCACGATAACGAAGACCGTGTCGTCGTACAGACCAAGCTCCTGGTACTGGGAGATCAAATTCTTGACGAAGAAATCCAGGTAACGAATGGTGTTCAGGTAGAGGTTGTGCTCCTCCCTCTCCGTGAAGTCCACCCTCCCGTACCGTTGAGGAGCGAGGTATTGATGATGGGGGGTCACCGTCAAATAAGTGGCGAAAAAGGGCCCATCCCCGTTCTTCTCCAACCAGTCTCGGCTGGGGGCGAGCATGACGTCGTCTTCGAAGCCGAAGTAGTTGGCTCTTTCGAAACCACGGGTCTTCATGGACTCGCCGGGATAGAAGTCCTGGTAGCCGAAATTCGCTACCAGTTGACGACGGTCCTGGAAGAACTCGCTCGCCGATTGAAAGAAGACCGTGCGGTAGCCCCCACCATCCAACAGCTCCGGCAGACAGGTAGCGGGTATCAACCCCGGAAGAGCCTCCGCGATGAGGCGGACGGGGCGTGGCTCGATGCCACAGATGATGGAGACCAAGGCCTTGGAAGTATGAGGTACCGTCGAGTAAGCGCGCTCGACG
>DATDRI010000156.1:0-2714 GCA_035291825.1 Vicinamibacteria bacterium
GTTTCGTTCACCGGTCACGGTGCGCTGCGAGCTGGACACGGACTTGCCACTGGACGAGATCCGCGTCTCCCTAAATGAGAAGCCGGAGCTCAAGGCTGTGGCCCAATCCGACGGCAGTCTCACCCTTCCCAGCCTGCCGGAAGGCGATCTTCACTTATCGTTTTTCCAGAAGGACGCTTCTCTCGGCGAAGTCGCCATCCGCGCCACCGAGTCCGGAGACTTCATCCGACTGAGAGTCCGTCTGGTTCCCGGCAATGCCATCCTGCTGGATGAGTTTCGTATTCGAGGTTTGAGCGACACGCCCGAGCCTTCTTCGGAGTCCGCCGCGCAAGTGCAGGGAGAGGCCGTCGAGGCTCCCCGTCTCCTGACGGCACCCTCGCGCTGCCCGGCTCCGGGAGAGGCCGTGTCGGTGACCGGTACTCTCACCCGCATCATCGATCACGACGCTTTCGAGCTCCAGACCAGCAACCGACAGATCTATGTCGTCTACGTCGGTACGGCGACGCGCCTGCAACGAGGTTCGGCGCGATTCGACTACGCCGACATGGAGAAAGGGATGCGCCTCTTGCTCAAAGGAACGGTCGCCGCCGGTCCGGAGGAAGAATGCAGTATCGGGGCGAAAGAAATCACCGTCCAGCGTCCATGAAGGAGCCGTCCGCGGCCAGGGACGGTTGCAAAGACCGGGCGGGGGGCGCTATGGTTATCACAGGCCTAGTCGGCCGGTGCTGAGGAGAGACATGGGACGCATCGCACTCCATGAACGCTACGTCGACTTGGGCGTGAAGTTCATCGATGAAGGCGACCCGGAGCGAGCGCTCCGTTACCTCAACCGAGCGCTGTCTCTCGAGCCCCAATCGTATTTCGCCTACTACAACCGCGGCATTGTTTACGATCTAATGGATCGCTTAGAGGATGCGCTCGCCGATTACGATCGAGCGCTGGCGATACAACCCAACCATCTCGCCACCATCCACAACCGGGCGGTGGTACTCCGCGAGCTGGGCCGCGCCGAGGAGGCCATTCGAGCCTTCGACGACATACTACGCTACGATCCCGATAACGACGACGTCGTGTACAACCAGGGGGCGGCTCTGGCGGATTTGGGACGATACGAAGAAGCGATCGAATGCTACGATCGCGCCATTCTGCTGGCGCCGCCCAAGCTGGACGCGCGCATCGCTAAGGCCAGTGCTCTGGTGGAGTGCGGCAAGTTCGAGGAAGCTATTGCCGCCGCCGCCGCCATCCTGGAGCTCGACCCCGCCTCGGTGGAGGCGCACTCTCTCAAGGGACTGGCGCTTCTGGACGGCGGCCACCCCGAAGAGTCTTTCCAGTCCTTCACCCGTGCCCTGGAGAAGCAACCCGATGATCATTCCGCGCTGCTTCACCGTGGAATCGCCTTGCTGCGGCTCCGCCGCAATCAGCAGGCGGTTCAGGATCTCCGCGCCGCGCTCAAGAACCATCCCGATTGCGACGAGGCGTTTTACAACCTGGCCATCGCCTACGTGAAGCTCGGCGACCGTGAGGCGGCGCTCGATGCGCTCCAGTCCGCTATCGCCATCCATCCACCCCGCCGTGCCGAGATAAGGAAGGCGAAGGAGTTCGAGGCTCTCCGCTCCGAGCCCCGTTTCAAGGCGGTGCTCACCGGCAAAGGGGAGCTGGGCAAAGGACGCCGCTGATCCGACGTGAGCCGTCGCCCGGAGCGTTTCCTTCCCGCCCACCAGACCGATAAGGACGGTTCGCCGCCGTCGCTCCAGAAGACGCTCGACCCGGAAGCCTTGGTGAAGACCTGCCCTAACTGCGGTGCTTGGCTCGAGGAGAGTCGCTGCAAGCTGCTCTGTCCCCGCTGCCACTACTACATGAGCTGCTCCGATTACTACTAGATGAGTCGGCGGCTGTTCGGTGAGGGCTTCCGGCGAGAATCATCGAGTCCCGTTCGCGACCGACATCCGATCCGTCCGGACCTTGGTATTGACATTGATGGTTCGCCCGCTCGTGCACGCGCTCGCGAACATGTAGGCGCATTACTCTCCGCGCCAGGCATCAGTGAACGCTGCGAGCCGTCAAGGTCGGTGATGGTAGCGACCGCGTCACAAACAGTAGCAGGTTGGGAGGAAGGTGAAACAATCTTGCCCGGGCGAGATTCTTGTCTGGAATTGTCGTCGACTCCCCGCCTTCCGTTCAAATCGCCGAGCACGCTTTCTCTTCAGGTCTTTCTTGTCGAGCGCGATGTGCAGGCTCGAGATGACCCTTTCTTCTCGACATCTCCGCGATGTGAGCATGACGAGCGCCAGGTTTCGTTTCTCGGCGCGGACCAGCTTCTCGGCCGAGCGGTCGAGCTCTTCGGTAGAGAGACCTTCAAGGGTCTCATCTGTTCCAGTCCACTAGCGCGGGCAACTTCGGGTTAGGGCAGGAGATCCACCACGCCCACACTGATGTCGGGAAGACGTACCGGAGAAATCTTCTCTCCTCGCTTGAGTGTCTGGCGCTTGAGGTAATGGCTTTCAGATGGATCGCGGAAGACCTCCAAGGTGTCGTTTGTCAGGTTGAGGACCCAGTATTCGGAAATCCCCGCTCGAGCATAGAGCTCCGCCTTGAGCGTGAGGTCCTTTTCCAGAGAGGTTTCCGATATTTCAATGACGAGTAGAGCGGCCGTGGGGTGAGAGTCCAGGTAAGCGCGCGGGTCGGCAGTCTCAACGATGGCGATGTCGGGCTCG
>DATDRI010000157.1:0-8411 GCA_035291825.1 Vicinamibacteria bacterium
TCGTCAGCAGGATGACGCGGCCGTTCGGATGAGCCGCCAGGCCGTGCGGGTAGGCAAAGAAGGGCGATTCGAGCCTCTTCAATTCCCTCGCGGCCTCGAGGTCGATGACCGACACGGTGTTGCTCCCCGAGTTCGCCGTCAAGGCCAGCCGGCCATCGACGGTCACCACCACTTCGTGAGGGTTCTCTCCCACGGGAACGGTGCGAACCACGCGCGCCTCCTCCGTCTCGAAATAGAGGAGAGCGTTTGAGGTCTTGTCGGCGATTAGCAAAGTTTCCGCAAAGGCGAGTTCCGAAAACCCCCTGAGGAGAATCAAGAGAAGCAGAAGGGTGGGCGCGGTTCTCGTTCTCATCGGCCTGGGGGCGGGACCGAATATCTACACCGTGAACGCGACGGGAAATCGAAACACAGCGATTCCTCCCGCAATGGCGACACGGCATTGTAGTAACTTCGATGGCTGTCTTTGGTCGCTGAAAGTAAGATTTTGTCTCGAAATGTCCTCGGGTCTACGACCGCTTCTATCGACCCGAGTCGCTGAGCGACAGAGAGCGTCGGCACATGGAGGACTGGCACGGCGAAGCGTAAGCGACTGCAATCCGTTGATTCCTGAGGAGCCCTGTGCCAATGTATGTCCTGTCTCAAACGCCTCCGATGTGGCGACCGAGCAACTCTCAATGGTGGGTCCTCGTCATCGTCGCCTTGCTCATCGTGTTCTCGTGGCCTCCGCGCGACGACAAGAGCCTGGCTTTCAAGCTCGTGAACTGGGCGGTGGACCCCTGGGACGATTTGCCCATTCTGCCTGACCAACTCCCCCTCGGGGCGGGCGACGATCCGGAAGCCGTATCCATACACGACATCCTGTCGCAACAGTACGACGCGCTTTATCAGAAAGGGGGGTGGACCCGAATGCGGCTCGCGCTCAAAGTCGCCAACGATCCGCTCAATCCAGCGACCGAGCGGGGGCTGCTGACCGGGCTTGCCGTAATGACTGCGTTTCTGGTCTGGCGATGGGGCGGACGGAAAAAATAAAGCGCCCGACTGCCGCAGCAGCCGAGCGCCTTCTGCTATAGACTTCCAGCTGGTTTGGGACAGACGCTAACGACCGGCGTCCGTGACACCCCCGCTGCTGATGGTGATCTTCTCCACCGTCCACGTCGAGCAATCACCTTTATAGATCACGTTCTCCGACTCGCAGTGGAGCTCGTGTATCAAGCAGCCGGCCTGGCCGTGACCTTGGCTCGTTTGGGCCCAGCCGATCAGATTGCCTTCGAGATCCACCTTGTAGAGCTTGCCGTTTCCGTCGCCGCTGAACAGGTACTGGGTCGCGCCCGGTGAGACACAGAGAGTCCAGGGTGCCCCCACGGTCTCGATATTCCGGATATGGTTCAGATCCGGATCGAACACCTGAACACGGCGATTGCCGCGATCCGCCACGTAGATGAGACCCTTGGCGTCGGACGTGATGGCGTGCACGGTGCTGAATTGGTTCGGGCCGGAGCCTCTTGTGCCGACCGCCTTCACCCAATTCCCGTTCTTATCGATCTTCGCGACCCGCGAGTTGCCGTAGCCATCGCTCACGAAGATGTTGTCCGCGGTATCCCAGGTCACGTCGGTGGGTCGGTTGAAGGTGCCGGCGTTGCCGACCGGGTAGCGTTCATCGAACCGCTGCTTCTCACCTTGTTCTATGAAGCGCTCGAGCCAGCCGATGGCTTCCGGCTTTCTCCCCAGCACCATCGCCACCGTGCTATCCGGATTGAACTTGACCACCATGTTCGACCCTTCGTCCGTCATCCACACGTTGTCGTACTTGTCGACTCGGACGGTGTGCGCGAACGACGAGGCGTAGTTATCCTCACCCCACTGCTTCACGAAGTTCAGGTTCTGATCGAACTCGAAGAGCTGCGACGCCGTGCTGCCCAACGCAGTGCCTCCGGAGCCGCTCCGGGTGAACACAAACAGGTGGCCCTTGGAGTTCTTGGCCACACCGACCGCTTCCCCTATGGTGTGACCAGGCACGACCAGTCGGAGCACCTCCTCGGTGATTTTGAGCTGCCGTGTGGCTTTCTCGAGAGCCTCTTGCTTGGCGCGAATCGCCTGCTGCTCCGGGGTCAACTGCTGCTGGGCATAGACGACGCCGCCCAGTAACAAAACTGCCAAAACCAACATAGACCGTTTCATTGCAACCTCCTTTCGACTGCTTGGACAAACAAATGCACTACAGGTTAGAAGCGGAAAAGCTTGGTGAACTTGAGTGCCAGAGTTCTGCTGGCCAGGACCGGGGACGTCGAGAGATCCTCGCGGCCCTCGCTGTACACGATGAAGAAGTCGCTTCCGGGCTCGTACTCCCAACGGAAACGAACGCTCGCGCTCAGAGAGTGGGAGCTCGAGTTGTACTGAACGAAGCTGCTCACGAACGTCCGGGGCGTGAAAGTGACGTTCAGCCGGGTACTCACCAGACTCGCGGTGAAGCCGCCCTCCGGCAAATCGACCCAGTTGATGGAAAAGCGCGGCTCGAGAGACAGCTTGGGCGATATCTCGACCCGAGCGTCGTAGCTCGCCTCCTTGCGGTTCCCGCTGAAGAAGCTTCCCGTGCGAAAGGAGGCCGTCCCCGGTACCGTTCGCTGGGGGCCGAGCTGGTACTCGAAACGCACGTCCTGGAACCGGTACTCGGCCACCGGAAGGATGATGCCGTCCGAAATCTCGAACTCCTCGGGAAGGAACTCGAAGCTTCGCGTGTACTCGAAGCGGGTGTCGTCGCCGTTCTCCAGCTCGAGCCGAAGGGTTCCCTGTAATCTTTTGGTCTCGACGCGTCCCAGAAGGTCGGTGACGTAATCGAGCTCGCTTTCGAACACCATGCGACGAATGGCTTCGATCGACTGGGGACGAGGGCTGAAACGGGCTTGGGCGAAGTTTCGTCGAAAGGCTTCTCGCCTGAGGAAGCCGAGCTCCGGCTTGAAATCCTCACCTACCTTGAGGTGCTCGAGGACGAGCCCGTAACGATCGGCGGAGTAGTCGAGCTTGGCGATGTAGCTCGACTCATCGTCTCCGATTTGCCCGCCATCGGCCAGTGGGGTGCGGCTCACGGCATAGTACGCGTTGACGCGCAGGTTCTCAAAGAAAGCAAAGTTTCCATCGATACCGAGTAGCGAGTTGGAGTCCGCCCCCTCGGTGAGGGAGGTCGTTCGGTGGGTGGCGATGACGCCGATGTCGCTGCGGCCGAGGACATCGCGGCGCAGCCGGAAGACGGAAAAGTTGGTGGCGGGGAGGCCCGTCTCGTCGATGCCCTCGGTCTGGATGCTCAAGGCGCCTACACGGTACCGCCCGGCGCGGCCGGTCAGGCGGCCGCCGACCCGAATGGGGTCGACACCCGACTCGGTGAGTCCGATGCGGCGGCTGAAAAAAACGATGGGGGTGAGGTCGGTGTTCTCGTTTCCCCGTCGCGCGGAGCCGCCTCCACTCTGCTGCTGGACGCCGCCGAAGGCGAAGATTCCCTGCCCTTCGAGGAAGAAGTCCCGTTTCTCGGGGAAGAACAGGCTGAATCGCGTCAGGTTGATCTGCTGCTGGTCCTCTTCGATCTGGGCGAAATCGGTGTTGTACGTGAAGTCGGCGATGAGCCCTCTGGTAACGCCGTATTTGGCGTCGAATCCAACGTCGCCGCCCAGGCGGTTTGCGAAAGGGGGCTCGGCGTTCTGGTTCGTCGTCACCGAAGACAGGGCATAGGGCTTCAGCTCGATGTTGCGTGAGCCGAGGGGGATCTCGATGCCAACGACGGTGGCGGCGTCGGAGAACCGGTGGACGCCCCGGCCCCCGTGGGAGGCGGCGATCGGTGAGAGAAAGGACATCTCGTTCTTCCACTGCACTGCACGGCGCATATTGAGGCCCCAGACCTGCCTGCGCCCCTCGTTGTAGCGCAGCGACTTGAAGGGGATGGCCATCTCGAGCGTCCAGCCCTGATCGAACCTTTGTGCCTTGCTGTCCCATACGGTATTCCAGTCGACGTTTCTGCCGATGCCCTCATCGGTCACCGCCTGGTCCCTCAGGGCCCCGATGGGATTGGTCTGGAAGTAGAAACCGTTCCGCCGGTCGTAAAAAGTGTCGAGGGTCACGACGAAGTTCTCGTTCTGGTTGATGTCGTTGTGATCTCGGCGCATCTCGTTCGCCACCATCCGCTCCGGGTGACTGTCCCAGCACCGGGCGGCGACGTAGAGGTTTCGGTCATCGAAAAAGATCCAGGCCTCCGTCTGCTCGGTCGCCAGCTGTCCTTCATGAGGTTCTTGCTGGATGAAACCGGTTAGAGGCGGCACGCTCCGGTAGACGTCATCGTCGAGTCGGCCGTCGAGAACCATGGGCTCTTTCAGCCGCGTCGCGCGAACCGTCGCGCGTCCCCGATCGTCACGAGCGATCACCTCCGGAGCGACCGGCGGTGGAGGACCGAAAATCTCCACGTCCGGCGCCTCGCCCTCACCTGCGAGAACCGTTCGAGCCGTCCAGGCAATAAAGACGGTTAAGACGCCGAAAGCAAGAACACCCCTTCGGCGCGAGAGAGAACGACGCAGATTCACGAGCATCACCACGGCTCGCGCAAGACGAACCCCACCTTGCGATACGGCCCCTACACCCTTCGGCGGCTCGTCTACCGGGATGTTCGCTGCGTGCGACTTCTTCAGATCTTTCCAATTCAATTCGTCGTTTGGCGTTTTACCGGCTGCCCGACGAGCTTGGCCCCATCCGCACCGCGCTTGGGTCTGAACTTCTGAGGCCGGCCGATATGAACGTCCGCGGTATAGAGGTTGCCTTCGCTATCGACGCTGAATTGGTGCACGCCCCAGAATCCTCCAGGGAACGCACCGAACGTCCCCCACGAATAGAGAAGTTTCCCGTTCGAGTCGAACTTGGTGAACTTCTGGGTTATGCCATCGGAGACCCAGAGATGCTGGTCGGCCGCCATGTAGATGTAATACGGTCTTCGGATGTTCGGCCAGGCTTCCAGGAACTTCCCGTTCTCATCGAAGATCTGAACTCGCGAATTGGCGCGGTCGGCGACGTAAACGCGCCGCTGGGAGTCGATGGCGATGGAGTGAACGGTGTTCATGTACCCGGGACGGGTCTCGTTCGGCGAATTGCCCTTTTCTCCCCAGGTCATGAGGAATTTACCGTCCTTGTCGAACTTCACCACACGGGTGTTGGTGTAGCCGTCGCTCACGAAGAAGGTTCCGTCCGGCAGCCAGGCGATGTCGGTCGGTCGTGCGAAGTGTTTTTCATCATTGCCGGGCACTTTGAACTCACCCAGCTGCATCACGATCTTCTTGCCGTCGTTGGTGAACTTCCACAACTGATGCGCCCCATCATCGACGAGCCACACATGACGCTCCGGATCGTAGGGACTGATCAGCACTTTGTGCGGGCGCACGAAGAGGTGGTTGTGCTGTTCCCAGGAATCGATCATCTTGCCTTCGCGATTGACGATGTAGAGGTTGTGATCCCATCGGGGGCGTCGTTCTTCTTCTTCTCGAGACAAGTCGTATCCGGAAGCATTGCGGCTCGGGACCAGGCTCTGGGGTTGGCCAAAGGTTCTGTCCTTGAGCTCCGGCAAACAACCCCGTTGGAAGATGAGCACCCGATCCGGGCTTTCGGCGAAAATGCCGGCGGTCGACCCGACTTGGAAGCCGGCGCCGCAGGGGTTCTCCGGCCAATTGGGGACAAGCTCGTACGAACCGGTCTCGTCTCCTCCGCCTTTTTCCTGTGACAGGAGCGGCGTTGCAGCGGCCGCGAAGATGGAGAGACCAGCAGCTAACACCGTCCGCTGACTTCTACTTTGCTTCATGTGTTGCCTTCCTCACACCTTTCAACCCGATCAAAACTGCTCGGGTGTTACCCTCCGGCACCGTTTGACCCACGACCCCATGCGATTCCACTGACGGACGAGATCGCTTCGACCTCCTCCGCCGGTAGCTCCAAGAAAGAGGATCCGAACATTTGGATAAGAGTCTAACGCGGCTTCCAGCCGATCTTTCGCCGACGTTACATTTCAAGACAAGGAATTACATTCCGCGACGCAAGTTGCGTTCTCGGAGTCGCTAAAATAACCGACTAAGAAAATGGCAGCCATTCCACTCGGTACACACAGTCTGATCTCGAGGCCACCATGAAGACGCGGCGCACGTCCGCCTCAAGGGTTCTTATTGCAAGATAGTTTGGGTCGCTATGGTCCTTAGTCTTGTCAATCACACTCGTGCCGGTGGTAGGCCTGGCACAAACCCAGAACGCCGAGGTCAGCGAGGGGAGGGGTCTTTTCTCAAAGGCTCGAGAGAGTTCATCCCCCTCCACGAGGCTTAACCGTTCCTAGTTGAAGGAGGTCACGATGCCTAGAAGGATGATTTGGGTGGCAGCTAGCCTCGTCGGGCTGACCTGGCTGATCCTGCCTGCGGCGATCCTGGGGCAAACGCAGAACGTCGAGGTTAACGGAAGGGTCCGCGATCCCGACCGCCTGCCCCTGCCCGGCGCCACTCTCACCCTGACCGAGCCGAGCACCGGGTTTACTCGGACGGCCGTTTCGACGGAAGAGGGCGCCTACGTCGTAGGCAACCTGAGGCCCGGGACTTACGACATGACCGTCGCGATTCAAGGGTTCAAGACCATGACCCAGGTCGGGCTGGTCCTGAGCGCGGGCGCGGAGATCACCGTGAATTGGGATCTCGAGCTCGCCACGATTGAAGAGGTCATTACCGTAACCGGAGAGAGTCCCCTGATAGAGGTGACCAGCAACAAAATCGGGGGCACCCTCGCCACCAAGGAGATCGACGAGATCCCCACCAACTTCCGCCAATTTGCCGATCTCACCAAGTTCGTCGCCGGCATGACGCCGCAGCCCGGCAACTCGACGTTTGAAGGCGGCCAGGTCAACGCCAACGGCACGGTGACGGCGAACAACATGTTCATGATCGACGGCGCCTACAACAACGACGACCTTCTGGGCGCCGGCCCGGGATCCCAGGTACGGGTGGTGCTGGACATCATTTCGGAGTATCAGGTGCTGGCGAGCCAGTACGCGGCGGAGTTTGGCGGCGCCGCCGGAGCCGTGGTCAACGTCGTCACCCGCAGCGGGACCAATGACTTCTCCGGTCGCGCTTACACCTTTTACCGGAACGACTCCATGTACGCCCGCCACGCGTTCCTCCCGGAAGGTGAGGAGAAGCCCGACGAGAGGACGCTGCAGGCGGGCTTCGGCGTCGGTGGTCCCATCGTCCGGGACAAGGCCCACTTTTATTTCAACTATGAGCGAGACGAAGAGAAGACCAGCGGCTTCAAGGAGTTCCCGTCCGAAGGCTTCCCGATCGCTCAAGACTTCGTCGGTACTTTCGACGTCAAGGCCGACAACTTCTTCGGTCGGGGAGACGTCCAGCTCAGCCCGAATCACATCCTGAGCGCGAGCTTTCTGAGGGAAAAAGCCCCTGCCATCGGCGAGGACTTCAATGAAAACGAAGCGGTGGGGGATGCCTATGAGAGCGAGATCGACCAGGACTTCAGGGTGAACGTCTCCTTGACGTCCATCCTGGGCGACCGAGCATCGAACACCTTCCGCATCGCGTCAGTCAAAGAAGACCGCGCGACCGGCAACCAGACGTTCTTCCTAGAAGCCACGGAATTCCTCGGCATGCAAGGCGACCAGTTCGCCCTCGGCCAAGAAAACGAGCACCCGGGATATTTGGCCGGACCGGGAGGGTCAGCGGGCTACAACGTCGTCAAAACCCTCGACTTTTCCGACACCTTCAGCTATTTCTTGCCGGACAAGAGTGGCGACCACAACTTCAAGCTCGGGGCCGGCTTCAGCCGGAACCGCGCCGATCCGCAGGGCACAGCCAACTCGGGGTCGTTCGAGTTCGAGTCCGATTTCCCGTACGACCCCGCCAATCCGGTGACCTTTCCCGAGCAGTTCTCGATACAGGTCGGTCCGCCGGGGCTGGATACCTTTGACGCCTTTAGCTTAGACTGGCGCGCCCACTTCTTCGTCCAGGACAAGTGGCGCGTCAACGATCGCCTGACCCTGAACCTGGGCGTCCGCTGGGACTACCAGGATATCGTCCCCAACGGCGGAGATGACTTTGCCCCCCGCCTGGGCTTCGCCTACGATCCCAAGGGGGACGGCAGGACCGTCATTCGCGCCGGATTCGGACGGTTCTCTGTATGGACTCGGGGTGCGGTCGATATAGACGTGTAACGAAACGCGGTGATCACCCAATTCCCCACAATCACCGTCGATGAGGATAGTGACATTGCCGACGCCGTGCTTAGTCCGGACGTGACGACCGACTCGGCCGGCAATCTCGGAATCGCGGAGCTGAGTGCGGCGGGCGAGGCCGAGCTGGCGCGGCTACGAGACCAGGTCCTGGCGGGCGAGAGTTACAACAGCG
>DATDRI010000158.1:0-7628 GCA_035291825.1 Vicinamibacteria bacterium
GATGGGTTTCGGAGCTGGCATGGCGGGCTGGCTTTCGCACATGTACTTCTTCTGCGCCGGCAGCACGCGGTTTCTTCCCAGATGCTTGGCCGCATAGAGCGCTTCGTCGGCAGTGCGGAGGAGGCTGGTGCTGTCCATGGCATCGGTCGGGTAGGTAGCCACGCCGCCGCTGATGCTAAGGACGCCCAGCGGTTGCCTTGCCGCGAAAGCAAAATCGTGCTCCGCGATGAGGCTGCGCATCTTCTCCGCAACCGCCAGGGCTTCCGGGGTCGGGGAGCCCGGCAGGAGGAGCAAGAACTCCTCACCTCCAAAGCGCCCGAAGATACTCTCCTCCCTGATGTTCTCCTTGACCAGGCCGGCCAGCTCTTTGAGCAGCCTATCTCCCGCCACGTGGCCGTTGAGGTCGTTGTAGTTCTTGAAGTTATCGATGTCGAATAGGAACACCGAAAAGTTGGACAGGTTTTTCTCCGCCTGGTACAGCTGCTCGCCCAGCGCTCCCAGTAGGTGCCGTTTGTTGTAGATGCGGGTCAGGCCATCCACGTCGGCGGTGTACTTCATTTGGCTGTAGGCATCGACGTTGTGGAGGGCAACCGCCCCTATTTGCGCCATGAGCCACATCGCCTTCTTGGCATCGCTCCCTTGGTAAGGGGAGCCCGAGATGGCGATGACGCCGAGCGTCGTTTCGTCGAACACCATCGGTGCTGCCAGGTCGGGCTTGAAGCCGGGTAAGTTGCTGCCTTTGATCCGCGGACGGGTGAGTGAGGTTTCTCGCTCGAAATCCTCCCGACTCATGGTCAGCTGAGCCTCGGCCACGAAACCGAGCTCTCCCTCGCCGATATTGACCTCCAATCCGGGCTTGATGGACGAATCGGTGGGGTGGACCGCCGCCGTGGTCAGACGGCCGGTGCGGCCGGGCTCGGACTGCGCGCTCCGTCGCCTCAGTAGGACCAGAGCCTGACGCGGCTCCAGGCTACGAATGACCACCTGCAACAGAATCCCGGGAATGCGCCGGGAGCTGACCCGGCTGTGGAGCTGCTCGGTGAGAAGCGGCAGCTCCCTCACGAATCGGCTGAGGAACTCCTTCCGCTCCAAGCCTTGGAGAAGATCCGCTTTCTGGCGGGCAAGTGTGTCGATCTCGGAATGAGCTGCCTGGAGCTCTGCTTGAAGCCGGCCGCGAAGGCCGATGTAGCGATTCAAGAGGAACAGCAGACCGATGGCGAGCGGTAGTATCGCTAGGCCGAGAATCATGGATTGCAAGACTGTATGGTTCTCCCCTGGAAGCGAATACAAGAATGATGCCGATAACGCCCTCGGGGCGAAATAACGCGGGGACCGACTCCAAACGTGCAAACCATTCTGCTGATTTGGTTTGCTCTCGCGGGAAGGTAACCCTCCCGGTGACGGTGAGGGCCCGGACTGTGGGAGAAACCCTCCTCTCTGCGGGGTAAAACGGGGGATTGGGACGGGACCCCTATTTGCTTGTCGGCTTTCAGATTGTCAGGGCTCGGCGCCGTCTCCAACGTATCCAAGCGCCCGGAGCATCTCCAACTGATCGGCATGACCGGCCACCCGCTGCCGATGGTTTAGCCGAAAGGCCAGATTGGGCCTCAGCTCTTGGAACTCGCGGGAAAGATCGACCAGCTCCTGCGGGTGGGGCGGGGGTCCGAGGAGATCGCTCTCCTCCCAGGGATCTTCTTCGATATGGTAGGCTGCCTTGTCGGATTGACGCTTCCAAATCCATTTATAGGGCCATTTGTAGCCTGCCGCCGCCGCCAAGCGGTTGTTTCCGTGATTCAAGCCGTAGGCCCACCATTCCAGGCGTTCGGGGCAGTCCCCGCCTTTCCAGCATTCCACTAGGGAGTGACCTTCCACCTCCTTGGGAACCGGCAGGCCGATGAGATCGAGAAGGGTCGGGCCGACGTCCATCATCATGACCGGGGTATGGTCCACCGTTTTACCCTCGGGGACGCCCGGCCCCCGCATCTGCCACAAGATCCTCAGCTGATCTTCGAAGACGTAGGCCGAGTGCCCCAAATAGCCGTGACGATAGAGGCCCTCGCCGTGGTCGGAAACAACCACCCAAAGCGTGCTCTCTTCTATCCCCAGAGACTCGAGCAGAGAGCGGAGCTTACCCACGTGTAGATCCGTCCATTCGACTTCCTGGGGGTAGCTCTCCGCGACTTCGGAGGGCGAGGCCTGTTGCAGTCTGCCGTTCCACCCGAGCTCCAGAGTCACTGACTCGCCGCCCCGGTTTTCGAGCTGGAGATGCCAGGAAGGATCGAGATCGATGTCGTCACTCGACTGCGGCAAGGAAACGTCGGTCAGTTCTCGCAAGGCCTTTTGACCGAAGAGATTCATCTTGATGCCGGTGCGAGGGACGTCGTCCGGCCTGGGCTCTCGCAGCGAAGTCCAGGTCAAAGTATGTGCCCCGGGCGGAACGTCCAGCTTGAGATCCACGCGGGCCCGGCTGGCGAGATTCCATTTGCCCACGGTTTCACCGTCCAAGGTCAGCTGCGTATCGGGCGGTGCGTCCTTGACCAGATAAGGCTCGTGTGGATCCGAGAAATGCACCCAAACGAAGAACGGTTCTCGGTAGTTCTGCCGCACCCATTCGCTGACCGGCTCGAAGACCTCGTCCGCTGTGCGGTACCACCGTCCCTGCCGATCACCGAAGGGGTCGAAATAGGCATCGAACCCCTGGTCCAGCTGGAAGGCTCTCATCAAGACGCCCAGGGAAACGAACGCCGCCGTTTGGTACCCGGCGTTTCTAAAGATCTCCGCCAGAGTGGTGAGGCCCTGCGGAACCTGATCTCCGTTCGCCATGACACTGTGCTTGAGGGGTGACATGCCGGTCATGAGATCGGTGTGAGAGGGCAAGGTGATGGGCACCGGCGTGTAAGCCTGCTGAAAGACGACGCCGCGGCGCGCGAAATCGACTAGATTCGGCGTGACTTTGACTTCTGGGTTGTAAACTCCCGTCTCCATGACGTGCAAGGTATCTATGGTCACCAACACCACGTACGGGAACCGAGAGCGCGCCCGGGCGTTCCTGGCACTCTCCCCGGGGCCGAGGACAAAGAAGAAGGTCACCATGAGGCCCAGCAACAGCAAGGGCCAGATCCATCTACCGATTCTCATTGTAACTTTCTTGGGGCGATGCGGTCATGTCGAGGACACCGACGTCTCTTCCAGAAGGGCTTTGACTTTTTCGAAGAGCAGTCGGTTGGTGCTGAGGGCGTCGCGGCCATAGATGGTGGCCTTACCATCCCAGTCGGTGAACGTCCCTCCCGCCTCCTCGAGGATGGGCGCCAAGGCGGCACAATCCCATGCACTCATGACGGGGTCGAGCATGATCTCGGCTCGACCAGTGGCCACCAGACAATGGCCATAGCAATCGCTCAACCCACGGTGTAGGCGAGTGGCGGCCTTGATACGATTCCAAAAATTTCGCGTCCGCTCCTCCTCGAGAGTCGAGACGCTGGTATGGACCACCAGGGCATCCTCCAGCCGGGACACCGAGGAAACGCGCGCCAGACGACCGTTCCACCGGCATCCTTCGCCGCGCGCCGCAGAAACCATCTCTCCAAGCGCCGGAAAATGGGACACTCCGACAACCGCCTCGCCGTCGATCTCGAGACCAATCAAGACACCGTACAGCGGAATGCCTCTTATGAAGGACTGGGTCCCGTCGATGGGGTCGAGGATCCACTTGTGGGTTGAGTCCTTGTCGGTTTCACCGAACTCCTCCCCCATCACCGCGTGATCCGGGAAACGGCGGGAAATGAGCTCCCGCAGCAGTTTCTCCGCGCCCTGATCGGCCACGGTGACTGGCGTTCGATCCTCCTTCCAGTCGACCGCAACGCCGGTTTGGAAATGGGCTAGCGTGAGCTGCCCCGCCTGCCAGGCCGCCTCCATGGCGAAATCGAGAAACTGTCGAAGGGTGGTCGATGGCATTCTGTTTTTCAGCTCCTTCCGCCTTCGCTGTGGAGACCGCTCTCACCCGTCCCCGGCTTCGGCGGGACAAGTCTGCCTTGGCTGCGGCAACGCGATTGCCGTCCGTCGCGACCGCCGCACAAGTCCGCCTTCGCCAGAAGGCTATTCCGGCGAAGCGGGGGCAAAACGCGGCCCAGCAAAGCATATGCTCTCTCGGCATATTTTCCAAAAGCGAATCGACGAATGGCTTTTCCGGTGCCAAGCATGCTCTTTGACCCTCTCCGCCGCAGGTGATAAGAAGGCACGACCTCAATCCATCCGCCTCACCAGGGAGGAATTCATGTCCGGAAAGCGTATCGCCATCATCGGTGCCGGTCCCATCGGCCTGGAGGCCGCTCTGCTCGGTCGCTCGCTCGGCCATCGAGTTCAGGTCTACGAGAGGGGACGGGTGGCCGAGAACATGATGCGGTGGGGGCACGTTACCCTATTCTCATCTTGGAAGCTCAACCACACGAGCCTGGGCGCCAGGACGCTCTCTGAATCCGGCTCCTCGCTTCCCGACGCCACCGACTACTTGACCGGAAAAGAGCACGTGGAGCGATACCTCCGGCCGCTGGCCAAGAGCGAGCCGCTTCAAGGATGCGTTCGCGAGGGCGTCGAAGTGATTCAGGTGGGACGGGACGGCATCGGAAAGAGCGACCTGATCGGCGGACCCCGACATCGCCACCCGTTCCGTCTCTTGCTCGGCGGGAATGATGGCGAAGAGATCGCGGAGGCGGACTTCGTGATCGATTGCTCGGGAACTTACGAACATCACAACTGGATGGGAAACGGCAACGTCCCCGCTCTCGGCGAAAGAGGGCTGCAACACCACATCGCCTACACCCTGAAGGACCTTCTAGGCGCCGATCGGGAGAGCTACCAAGGTCGGCGTGTGCTGCTGGTGGGAAGCGGCCACTCCGCCGCCACGGCGCTCGACGAGCTGACCCGCTTGCCGGGCACGTCCGTTCTATGGGTCACTCGAAGCGGCGAAAAGGCTCCGCTCCCCGTCTTCTCCAAGGATCCTCTTCCCGAACGCGCGCGGCTTTCGGAGAAAGCCAACGCTCTGGCAGCCGGAGCAGACCCGCGGGTCGCGTATCGACGGGCGACCGAGGTGGAGCGGATCACACGCCACGGTGATGGGTTCGTCGTCGAGATCCGCTCGCGGGATCTCGCGAATCGGCACGAGACAGTCGAAGTCGACCGCATCCTGGCCCATGTGGGCTATCATCCCGATAATCGGATCTATCGAGAGCTTCAGATACACGAGTGCTACGCCACCATGGGCCCGATGAAGCTCTCCGCGGCTCTCTTGGGGGGAAGCTCCGCGGACTGTCTGGCCGAGACGCCCCAGGACGCCACCGTCCTCCAGAACCCGGAGCCCAACTTCTACGTCCTCGGCTCGAAGAGCTACGGAAAGAACTCCCACTTTCTCATCCGGATCGGCCTCCAGCAGGTTCACGACGTCTTCACCCTGATCGAGGCCCGCTCCTCCGATGCCGACCTCAGCTGGAAGGCATCATGACCACCACCTCGTCCGACGCTCCACGCGCCGAGCTGACCGCTCTCGACGACCTCTGGTTCCAGGTGGCGGGTACGCTCTGTAACCTCACCTGCACCCATTGCTTCATCTCTTGTAGCCCCTCCAACCATGCCTTCGAGCTCATGGAGCTGGCGGATGTGAAACGGTTGCTCGAGGAATCGAAGGCTCTCGCCGTCAAGGAGTATTACTTCACCGGCGGAGAACCCTTCCTTCATCCTCACATGGTAGAGATCTTGGAAGCCACGCTCCCGATCGGGCCGGCTACTGTTCTCACCAACGCCACGGTGATGAGACCCTCGCAGTTGAAGCGCCTGGCGGCGGCGGAGTCCCGGTCGATCTATTCGCTCGAGCTCCGCGTCAGCATCGACGGGTACTCACCGGAGATGAACGACCCCATCCGTGGTCTCGGAACCTTCCGCCGCGCCATGGAAGGCGTCAAGCTCCTCTTGGATCACGGATTTCTTCCCATCGTTACCGTGGCACAAACCTGGAAGGATGGAGGAGACGACGAGGTCTTCCGGCGATTCGTTGCGATGTTGCAGGCGGAAGGCTATTCCCGGCCACGGGTGAAGATGATACCCACCCTCCGCATCGGAGCAGAGGAAAAACGGTCGCGTGGCTACAGCGAGAGCGAACGCGTCACGGCGGAAATGATGGATGGCTTCGACGCCTCGCAGCTCATCTGCACTCACAGCCGCATGGCGACGGATCGGGGCATCTACGTGTGCCCCATACTCATCGACTCGCCGGAGGCCCGCCTGGGATCGACCCTCTCCGAATCGGCCGGCCCCTACCCGCTCCAACACGGCGCCTGCTTCACCTGCTATGTGGGAGGCGCCATCTGCAGCAATTTCAGCTCGGGGGGTCGGGATGTCTCTTGAGCGTTATCAGAGGATCGCCGCCATCGGAGGCGTCTACAGCAACCATTTGGCGCTCGGGGCAGCGGTGGCCGACGCCCGGCGGCGGGGCGTTGACGCGATCTTCTGTCAAGGCGATCTGGGGGCCTTCGGTCCCCACCCCGACAAGGTCTTTCCTATCCTGCTCGATGCCGGAGTCCAGGTGATGCAGGGCAACTACGACAACTCCATCGGCGAAGGCCTTGCCGACTGCCAGTGCGGTTATACCGACCCTCGTGACAATCACTTCGCCAAGATCTCCTACCAGTACACCTTCGCCAACACGTCAGACCGTTGGAAAGCCTGGATGCGGGAGCTACCCCAATCGATCCGTATCCAGCTAGGAAGGTACGCGGTTCTGATGAGTCATGGCTCGCCTCGTAAGATGAACGAGTTCCTCTGGGAGTCGACGACTCCCACGCACTTTCTGGAGCGCGTGCTCCGGGAGCATCAGGCGGACGTCGTTCTGGCGACCCACACCGGTATCCACTGGAAGCGCGAGCTTCCCGAGGATCGCCACTTCGTCAACGTCGGAGTCATCGGCCGGCCGGAGAACGATGGCCATCGGCACGTCTGGTACACCATCCTCGACGCTCGGGATGGACTGCGGGTCGAGTTCATACCGCTCGAGTACGACTACCGGAGCCTGGCCCAGGAGATGGAGGGAGAAGGACTTCCCCAGGAGTTCATCGATACGGTTCTCACCGGTTGGTGGACGACCTGCCTGGAGATTCTCCCTGCAAAGGAAAGAAAACGAGGGAAGTTCTAGATCGGAACCGACGCCCAAGCGGAACAAAGTGTCCGATCCCACGCCCTGGAGCGGTTTTGTCTCCGGCGCGTTCCGGGACGGTTGCTGATCCGACTTCACTCGGAAGAGGCTTTAGACACTAGGGTGACTGGCCTTTCTTGAACTCCCGGGTAATTCGGGCGAAGCGTTCCCCGGAACGTCTGGCCTCCTCCAATTCCCCAGCGGAAATACCCGGATCCTCCGGTCCGGTGGTCGCCTGCGCACCCAGACTCCCGAAACCGTCGGCGGTCAGTCCCCCGACCGCGATGAAGCGCATGTTCAGAAAGGCCGTCAGAATGGCGAGCCTGGCCAGCTCCTTTCCCGAGGAAACCGCTCCACCCGTACAGAAAGCCCCGCCCGTCCGGCCCTCCCCATGGGAGTCCCCCTCCAATGCCCGACCCACTTGATCCAGAAAGTCCTTCACGCGCGC
>DATDRI010000159.1:0-2446 GCA_035291825.1 Vicinamibacteria bacterium
CCTGTGCCTTGTAGACTTCACCCATGCCTCCCGCACCGAGGGGAGACAGAATCTCGTAGGGGCCGAGCTTGGTACCGGGGGTCAAGGGCATGGCGCACAAGATAGTTCGATACGGGTTTCCAAGTCAAAGGTTCGCTAGGAAACTGCTGGCCTAGCCGCTCCAAGAGAGAGCTCGGCCAGGAGACCGATCACTCGACCTCGAGCCTCAAGAGGAAATGCGTTCCGTCGTCGAATCGGAGTTGAAATGGGACGGGTAAGCGCGACTCCAACTCCTGTCGTCCGCTGTCCCCTTCCATAGCACGGTAGCTCCCCAGAACGTACCGGGCCCCTCTTTCGATTCGATCCAGGAGCTCTCTTCTCGTCACTTCAACCGCCCCGAGTTGCCAACCCTTCCGCTGGCAATGGTACTGGAGGGTTGGGTCGCCATCGAACAGGAACACGAAGAGGGTCTGCTCATCCGTCTCTTCCCTGACTTGCCTGACGAGCTCTCGCTCGCTCGCGACTTCCTGCGCCTCCCGCTCCAGCCCGGAGACATAGCGGGCCAGACTGACTGCGGTGAGCGCGAGGAAGCTCAGTGCCAAAGCCAAGGAGCGCTTGTCTTCGATGAGGCCTCGCTTCATGTAGCGGCCGTACAGCTTGCCCATGAAGGCGGCGACCGGGATCATCAAGGGAAGCTGGTAGTACTCGTGCACGTAGTTGCCTTGGCCCACGATGATTAAATAGACCAGCCCTGCCAAGAGCCACACGTCCAGGACCATCTCCTGGGTCGTCCGGCGTTTCAGGAAGAGTCCCCACAGGAACAAGGGAAAGCCGATCCAGGCCAAGTGGTTCTCCGCGATGTTCCGGATGAGGACTTTGTACCAGTAGGCACCGGTCAGCACCAGATCCCAGTTTCCCCACTTGTCGCTGCCGTACTGCCAAATCCCGAAGGTGAGGCCGAACCGCTGAAAAGTCTGATGGGCGTGGTAGTACCAAGCCGCCACCGGCAGCAGAACCAGCAGCGCAAAAAGCCAAAGGGCAGGAATCCGGAGAAGGCGTCGTTGATACTTGAGCCAGGCCAGAAAGAGTAGCGGCAACCCGATATAGAGAATCGGGAGCTTGATCAGGCCGGCGAAAGCCACGAAGAGCGCGGATAGGTAGAAGTGACGCGGCTTCTCCCCGCGAAGCCAAGTCGAAAAGAAGTAGATTCCCAAGAGGGCGCACATCAAAAGCGCCGCTTCGGGCATGAAGGCCCTGCCGTAGTAGGTGTTGCGCGGCAGGACGGCGAAGAATATGGCACTCCAAAGGCCCGTGCTTTCGTCGATCCACTGCCTAACCAGCAGGTAGGTGGTGTAGATGCTCACCAGGGCGAAAAGCGCGGTCAGTAATCTCCCCCAGACCTCGGAATCACCCAACAGAGCGTACAGAATGGATACCGCAAACGGATAGAGAGGACACTCGGTCTCGACATAGCCGGGCGTGTCGCCACCCCAATCGATCTGGGGATAGAAAAACATGTAGCCGTTCTGATGAAAGTTTCTGGCGATGGCCGCGGTGTCGGCCTGTCTCCACCCCGCGATGGGGGTATCGATCCGGTAGAGACGAACGAGGAGCGATGCCAGCAAGACTGCAGCTAGGATGAGCTTGCTACCAAGCCCCGGCATCGCGCTCGACTTGCATGACAGTGGGCAAGTTTATACCGCCGCGGCAATAGGCTGTCAAAGACTTTGGTTGTTGGCACCCTAAGGCGTGCGGTAAGGTGAGACATGTCGAGCGTCTCACCTTATTTTCGAGCCATCCCCGCAATCGTCGCTCTTGTTGTCGTCGGTGGAACGGTTCTGGCGTACCTCTTTCGCGCCCGCCCCCCGGATACTTTGAGCTCGGTGGTGCCGCTGCGCGGCGTGACGTCCGACTCGCTTCAACTGGGCGAAGGCGATCTCTTTCCGATTCAGTTCGGCGATGTCACCGTCGACCACAACTGGACGCGGGTCGAGCTACCGCCGGGAACTGAATTCGAAGACCCCATCGTGGTGGCCAAGCCCCCGAGCGGTAACGACACCGAACCCGGTGTCATCCGCATACGTCAGGTGGACTCCTCGGGGTTCGAGATCCGATTCCAAGAGTGGGATTATTTGGACGGAGCTCACCTCCAGGAGACGGTGAGTTATCTCGTCCTCGATCGCGGCAGGTACACGCTCCCCGGGGGAGCCCGGATCGAAGCGGGTCGATTCGAGACCCGCCGTACCGTCAACCCCCAGGTTATCGCCTTTGCTCGAGAGTTCCATTCGGTGCCCGTCGTCCTCACCTCCGTGACGACCTTTCATGGAGAGAACGCGGTGACCACCCGATTGAGCCAGATCTCGGACAAAGACCTCGAATGCCTTCTTCAGGAACAGGAGAAGAACGCCTCCGGCCATCCGGAAGAAACCATTAGCTACGTTGCTTGGGAGCCGGCGTCGGGCTCTTT
>DATDRI010000160.1:0-31819 GCA_035291825.1 Vicinamibacteria bacterium
ACGAGGACGCGCGGTCGGTGCAAGGAGCCTCTCACTTTTTAGGGACCAGCCCGGCCAGACACTTCTTCGATGCAAAACGACAGCGACCCGGCCAAGGCTCGAGCCAGCCGATTCACCAGCGGCAGGGTCTCGAAGCGCATGGCACGCTCCACCTCCTCCCGCACGTCTTCTGCTTCCTCGAAGCGCAGAAAAAATGGAGGATAACGCTCCGCGAAAGCGAAAAAACTCAGAAGAAGGTGGGCGGTGCGGAAGTTTCCGTGCTCGAAGGGCGAGATCTCCAAGAGCCGAGCGAAAGCGAGTGCCCCCTTCTCGGGAGGATGCATCCCTCGGCCGCTGTCCACACTGAGCCAGTCGCAGAGATTGTCGACCTTGGCGGAGATGAGCTCCGGGGGCGAGGGTGAGGCGGCGGCGAACTGACCCTCGATGTCCTGGCGCCGAAACTGCCCCCCTGCCGAGTCGGGGCGAGTGGACAGACGGTGGACTTCTCGCACCAGCTTGGGAGTCAGCTGACCCCCCGACCGAGCGGCCTCATCGAGAAGACGAAGTGCTTCCACCTGGCCCTGGATCAGATCCCGCTCCTCGGTCTCGCCACCCCCGCCGGCGGCTGCGGCGACGGCTTGCCGGCTGACGGGAGCGCCGGTCAAACGCAGGGTCTCGAAGACGCACTCCCGAACCAGGGCCGCCATGCTCTCCTCCAGCCTTTGCGGGCTTCCAGCCCCTTTTTCGAGGAGGCTATCCCGCTGGCGGCGCAAGGCGAGGCCTGGGTTCTCGCTCCTGTTCGGATATAGGGGTAGCGTGTCCATGAGGCCGTCGGCCGGATCGAGTTCCCTCACTCCTGTCGATTTCTTTTGTCTGATTCTAGCGGATGGGCGGAAAAACTCGCAACAGGTCCTCGAAACGTTCCAGGATCCGCAGTCGAGCGTGCTCCTTCACGACTTCGTGCTCCAACTCCCAAGTGTGAGGATGGGGGATGAGGATGGCGTTGAGGCCGGCCTGCAGGGCGGGGTTCACGTCGGAGGCGGGGCTATTTCCAATCATCCAGGTCTGCGCCGGCGCCAGCCGGTAGCGCTCGACGAGACCCAGGTAGGCGAAGGAGCTCTTCTCGCTGGTGACTTCCACGTGATCGAAGAGAGGAGCGATGCCGCTCCTCTCGACTTTTTTCCATTGCTCGGGCGGATCTCCCTTGGTGAACATGATGAGGCGAAAACGGTCACGCAGTTGGACCAGGGTCTCCTGGACGCCGGGAAGGAACTTGATGGGAATCTCGGCGACGTGGCGCGCCAGAGACGAGATGGTCTCTAGCTCCGGGGCGGTCAGCGGCCCGCCCGGGAACGATTCCAAAGTCTCTCGGAGGGATCGCGCAAAGCACTGGGAGCCGTATCCCCATCGAGGCACGTTGCTCCGCTCGACTTCCAGGAGCCGTTTACGCGCCGGCTCTTTCTCTAGACCCCGAGCCTCTACCAGGACCAGAAAGCGATCGGTAGCCTCCTGATAATAGATGTTGTTCTCCCAGAGAGTGTCATCGGCGTCGATGATGAGGGTGCCGTCCCTGGCGGGTCTAGCGGGCATCAGGAGAGGTTGGGATAATCGGCGACCGCCTTTCTGGCCGCCTCGAAATGAGCGCCGAGCCCTTTCCCCGTCAGCTCGGAGTGTGCTTCGTGAAGTCGTCGCTCCATGTCGGCGACCGCCTCGCGCACCATGTCGCCGTTGCTGGCGAAGATGTCGTTCCATACGGGCGAGGAGCTGGAAGCGAGTCGGGACAGGTTGCGGAACACCGGGCCGGCCAGCTCCAGGGCTCGATCGACCGATGCCGCTTGCTCGCAGAGGACCACCGCCAGAACGTGTGGCAGCTGGCTCACCACCGCCACCGCCCGGTCATGGGTTGCGGCGTCCACCAAGATCGGATGCGCGCCCACCGCTCGCACTATCTCCTGGAGCACCTCGAGCCCCGGCGTGTCCCTCTGTGACGATCGGACCACCAGAGCCCACGGCGCCCCGCGGAATAGCTCTCCGTCGGCGGCATCCAAACCGGAGCTCGCCTTCCCCGCCATGGGATGGCCACCCACGAAGTCGATCTCCGACGGTAGGGCCTCCGCCGCTTCCAGGATCCGTCTCTTGGTGCTTCCCATATCGGTCACCAAAGTGCCGCTCTCGAACTCGGCGGCCAGGCTCCTCAAGTGTTGCGCGATGGTCTCAACCGGGGACGCTAGAACCACCATCTCCGCTCCCCGTACCGCCTTTTCCGGACGAGATTCCGTCTCGTCGACCAGGAAGCGGCGGCGAGCCTGATCGAGAACTTCGGGACGATCGCATCCCACCAGACGCCATGACGGACGGACTCGTTTGAGGGCGAGGGCAAGAGAACCACCCATCAACCCGAGCCCGACGATGGCGACGCGTTTCATCGAGCCGCCCGCTCGACCGGCGAGGTCACCGAGCGACCGAGGGCGGTGGCGATGATGCGGATCTCTTCCATGAGCTTCTGGAACTGCTCGGGATAGAGGGACTGAGCGCCGTCGGATAGCGCCTTATCCGGACAGTTGTGGACCTCGATGAGCAGTCCGTCCGCCCCGGCCGCGATCGCCGCTCGAGCCATGGGAACGACCTTGTCGCGTCGCCCGGTTCCGTGGCTGGGATCGACGAGGATCGGCAAATGAGAGAGCTTCTCCACGATGGGAATGGCCGAAAGGTCGAGGGTATTGCGAGTGTACTGCTCGAAGGTGCGAATTCCGCGCTCGCACAGGATCACCTGCTGGTTGCCACCGACCATCAGATACTCCGCGGAAAGAAGGAGCTCCTCGATGGTGGCGGACAAGCCGCGCTTCAACAGCACCGGCTTGTGCAATCGGCCGAGCTCTTTGAGTAGGCTGAAGTTTTGCATGTTGCGGGCGCCGACCTGAAGGATGTCGACGTACTCCAGGAACATGGGTATCTGGGTGCCGTCCATGATCTCGGTGACCACCAGCAATCCGTTCTCGTCGGCGGCTTCTCGCATGTACTTCAGCCCCTCCTCTCCCAATCCCTGAAAACTGTAGGGAGAGGTGCGCGGCTTGAAGGCACCCCCTCGCAGGACCGTGGCACCCATCTCTCGGACCCGCGCCGCGATCTCTCTGATTTGCTCGCGGCTCTCCACCGAGCAGGGCCCGGCCATGGCCACGATCTCGGTTCCACCGATTGCGATGTCGCCGATCCGCACCACCGTGTCCTCCCTCTTGAAAGTCCGCCCCACCAGCTTGTACGGCTCGCTGATGCGAATGACCTCCCGCACCCCGGGCAGAACCTCCAGGTCCGCGGGATCGGCGACGATGCGCGGCATTCCCACCGCCCCCAGCACCGTTCTGGTGGCGCCGGTGGACCGGTGGATGTCGTAGCCCCATTCGGTCAGGCGCTCGACGACTTTCTGGATCTCCTCCTCTTTGGCGGTGTGCTCCATTACGATGACCATGATCCTCCTCCTAACCGGTTCGTTTGCTTGGTTTCGTTCCCTGGTTGGAATGGCATACCAGGCGCTCGATGCTTCGCGACTCATCGATGACTCTCTCGAAGAGACGGCGAATAGCCGCCTCGGTGAGAGGCCCTCGGTTGGTGCTCGACAGGCGCCGCAGAATCTCGATCTCCCGCTCCGGCACGTAGATCGTGAGGTTCCGCGCCCGTTTGATCCAACCGATCTCGATCGAGCAGTTGGCGCGCTCGTTCAAGAGAACGAGCAGCTGATCGTCGATGGCATCGATCTTCTTGCGCCAGTCCTCGACGTCCAGCTTCCGCTTCTGGCCCACCTAGTGCCTTCTTCTCTTCAGCTCTTCGCCCACCGCCGAGGGAGAGACCCCGGTCTCCTCCCAAAGCACGAGAAGGTGATAGAGCAAGTCGGCGGACTCGCGACAGAGCTCCGCCGCATCCCCGTTCTTTCCGGCGATGACCACCTCCACCGCCTCTTCGCCCACTTTCTTGGCGATGCGATCCACTCCGCCCGCGAAGAGCTCGGTGGTGTAGGAGCCGGGCGGGCGTTTCTCGTTTCTCTGGTGAATCAGCTCTGTCAGCTCCCCGATCATTTCCGACAAAGACGTCTCGCCGCGGCCCTCGGCGTCCGAGCCCAGGGACGTGAAGAAACAGCTCGTCTCCCCGGTGTGACAGGCCGGACCGGCGGGAGAAACTCGAAGGAGCAGGCAGTCGGCGTCGCAGTCGGCGACCACCTCCAGCACTTTCATCACGTTTCCCGAGGTGGCACCCTTCCGCCACAGCTCGTTGCGCTGGCGGGACCAGAAATGGGCTTCACCCGTTTGGAACGTCTTCTCCAGGCTCTCTCGACTCATGAAGGCAACCATCAGCACCCGCCCGGTGGCGGCGTTTTGAACGACCGCCGGTATCAGCCCCCGCTCGTCGAACTGGAGGTTCTCGGGAATGTCGTGACGCTTCATCGTCTCGCTACCCGGACCGGCACACCCTGCTCCGCCAGGAAGGTCTTGGCATCACGAATGCGGTAGGTGCCGAAATGAAATATCGAGGCGGCCAGGACGGCGCTCGCCTTGCCCTGGGTGAGAGCCTCTTCGAAGTGCTCCAGGCGCCCGCAGCCTCCGGAAGCGATGACGGGAATAGAGACCTCCTCCGAGACCGCCCGGGTCAGCGTCAGGTCGTAGCCGAGCTCGGTGCCATCGCGATCCATGCTGGTGAGAAGGATCTCGCCCGCTCCCAGCTCCTCCGCCCGTTTGGCCCAGGCGATGGCGTCGAGGCCGGTGGGCGTGCGCCCGCCATGGATGAAGACCTCGAATCGCCCGTTGGCTCGCTTGGCGTCGATGGCGAGGACGACACATTGCCGGCCGAACCGGCGCGCCCCCTCGCTCAAGATCTCCGGTCGATTCACCGCCGCGGTGTTGATGGCCACTTTGTCCGCCCCCGCTTCCAAGATCGCCTTCATGTCGTCCGCCGATCCGATACCACCCCCCACCGTGAACGGGATGGTCAAGGTGTCGGCCACTCGCTCCACCATCTGTCTCTGAATCTCCCGCCGCTCATGAGAGGCGGTGATATCCAGAAAGACCAGCTCGTCCGCTTCCTCTTGATCGTAGCGGGCCCCCGCCTCCACCGGATCGCCGGCATCGACCAGGTCGACGAAACGCACCCCCTTCACGACCCGACCTCGGTCGACGTCCAAACAAGGGATGATTCTTTTGGCCAGCATCGCGGTCGTTCTCTAGCCGGCGACCCTACCGATCTGCATCGCTTCCGCCAGAGTGAAGATCCTTTCGTAAAGCGCGCGGCCCACGATCGCCGCTTCCACACCGTCTGTCTCTGCCTCTCGAAGCCGGCGAAGATCATCGAGAGACCCGACCCCGCCGGACGCCACCACCCGTGCCTTGGTCTCGCGCGCGAAGCGACGCACCGCCGCCACGTTGGGGCCGGTCAGAACCCCATCCCGTGAGATGTCGGTATAGATGAAGGTATCGACGCCTTCCTCCACCCAGCGCTTTCCGAGCTCGACGGGTCCCTGTGCGGAGTCTTCTTGCCAACCGCGGACCGCGACCTTTCCGTCTCTCACGTCGACTCCCACCACCACCGCTTGCGGAGCGATTCCCAGCGCCTCTCGAACCACGGAAGGATTCTCTACCGCGGCGGTGCCGAACACCACGCGCGCCGCACCCGTCTCCAGAAGCCGGTCGAAATCCGCGCGGCTCCGCACTCCGCCTCCCACCTGAACGGGAATGCCAACTGCTTTGACGATCCGCGCGATGGCCGGGCGGTTGCCGTGGTCCGGCTGGAAGGCGGCGTCCAGATCGACGACGTGAAGCAGCCGCGCTCCCTGATCCTGCCAGGCAAGCGCCACCTCTACCGGATCCTCTCCGAACACGGTCTCCGTTCCTCGCTCACCGCGCACCAGGCGCACGCACTTTCCATCCTCGATGTCGATGGCGGGAATAATCGTCATGATCTCTGCCAGAAATTTGCCAGCACTCGCAACCCGAGTTGTTGGCTCTTCTCGGGATGGAACTGGATACCGGCGATCCTTCCCTTCCCTGCCACCGAGCAGAAAGAAAGGTCGTAGCTCGTCTTGGCCTTCACCACGGCATCCCCCTGCGGCGTCACGTAGTAGGAATGTAGGAAATAGAAATAGTCGCCGGTCTCGATCCCCTCGAGGAGTGGCGTCTCGCCCTGGATCTCGAGCTGGTTCCAGCCGATGTGGGGTACCGGCCAGCCAGTGGAAAAACGGCGCACATCGCCGGGGAGCAACCCCAGTCCCGAAACACCGGGAGCCTCTTCGCTCCCCTCAAAGAGCATCTGAAACCCCACACAGATTCCGAGCAATCTGGCTCCACTCTCCAATGCCTCGTGCAAAGGCGCCTCCAAACCGCGAGCGCGCAGGGTGTTCATCGCCTCCCCAAAATGACCCACCCCTGGCAGGACCAGTTGTTTCGACCGTCGGATCTTCTCTGCATCCGCGCAGAGCTCGCTGTCGGCGCCGATGCGCCGGAAGGCGCGGGCAACGCTTCCCAGGTTTCCCACTCCATAGTCGACGACGATCAACGGCTCGGGCATTGGCCTCGCTCAGTCCTTCAGAGTCCCCTTGGTGGAAGGAACGTTGGCGCTTCCGGTGCGCCGGGTCGCCTGGCGAAGCGAACGGGCGAAGGCCTTGAAGACCGTCTCAATGATGTGATGGTTGTTGTCTCCATAGAGAGTCTCCACGTGGAGAGTCAGCCGGGCGCGATCGGAAAGAGCCCGAAAAAAGTCTTGGAAGAGCTCGGTGGGAAAATCTCCCACTCGATCCGAGGTGAACCGGACTCGCCAACTGAGGTAGGGACGTCCCGAGAGATCGACCACCACTCGGGAGAGCGCCTCGTCCAGCGGAACGTAAGCTACCCCGAACCGGTTGACTCCCGCCTTGTCGCCCAGCGCCTGCGCCAGACAATCCCCGAGAACGAGCCCCACGTCCTCGACCGTGTGATGAAAATCCACGTGGAGATCACCGTGCGCCTGAACCGAGAGATCGAGCTCTCCGTGGTGGGCGAGAAGCTCCAACATATGATCGAGAAATCCGATTCCGGTTGCCACGTCCGCTTTCCCGCCGCCGTCCACGGTGAGTTGCATCTCCACCGTCGTTTCTTTGGTGGAGCGCCGATGTGCGCCGGCTCGCTTGGCCTTGGTCAATGAGTCAGCCTTCATGGAAGCTCCTCCAGCGTCTCGCGAAGCGCTCTAATAAACATTTCGTTCTCCTCGGCACGACCGATCGTCACCCGCAGGGAGTGGCTCAGGCGCGGATGGGCGCTCACGTCCCGCACCAGGACGCCCCGTGCCAGGAGACCCTCGAACACCCGGCTCGACCCGGCCTGACAGTCGAAGAGAATGAAGTTCGCCTGGGAGGGATACGGGCGAATCCCCGGGAGCTCGCGAAGTCGTTCCAGCATAGCGTCTCTTTCACGAACGATTCTCTCCGCCTGAGCACGAACCAGTGGGTAATGCTCGCACACCGCCAGGGCCGCGGCACGCGAAAAACTATTCAAGGAGAACGGCATTTGCGCCTTGGTGAGCTCGGTCGCAATCTCCGGGTGGGCGAGCATGTAGCCGATGCGGAGACCGGCCAGGCCCATCGCCTTGGAGAAGGTCCGCGATACGACCAGCTGAGGATAGCGAGGCAAGATCTCCCGCGAGACCGATCCCCCGAACTCGAAGTAGGCTTCGTCGACCACCAACATGCCCCGGCAGTTTTCCGCCACCCGCTCTACTTCCTCCGTGCTCACCGTCGAGCCGGTGGGATTGTTGGGAGAGCAGAGGAAAACCAAGGAAGGCTGCTCCCGGCTCATGACCTCTAGAAAGGCGCCGACGTCATAGGAGTGGTCCTCGCCGAGAGGTACCTCTATCAACTCCGCTCCCGCGATGCGGCTCACGTAGCTGTAGACCACGAAGGTGGGGGTTGGCAGCACCACCTTCCGGCCTCTCTCGAGCGTCGACAATGCCAGCATCTGCAGAAGCTCGTTCGAGCCGTTTCCCACCAGCACGCCTTCCTCCGGCCAGTCGTTCTGTCGGCCCAAGGCCTGCTTGAGCTCGCTGGCCACGGTCGGCGGGTATCGGTTCAACGACAACCGGGACAACGAGTCCTGGATGGCGCGCTGGATGGGCTCCGGGAGATCGGCGGTGTTCTCGTTCTGATCTAGCTTCACCGAGGCCAACCTCGGCTTCAGAAGGTAGGGATGCAGCGAGCGTACCTCGGGCCGCAATCGTGACAAGACCGACTCCACCAGGCTCATTCGGAAAACCTCGCCGCGATGGATCGCGCGTGCGCCTCGAATCCTTCCGCCCGGGCAAAGGTCTCGATGTCCTTTCGGTCACGGGTCAACCTCTCACGACTGTACCGAATAAGGCTGGAGCGCTTCACGAAGTCATAGACTCCCAGAGGAGAAGCGAAGCGGGCGGTTCCGCCGGTGGGTAGGACATGGTTGGGTCCGGCATAGAAGTCTCCGACCGGCACCGGCGAGCTCGGGCCCATGAAGATCGCCCCCGCGTTTGCGACCCTTTGGGCCAGCGCCTCGGCACCGTCTGCCAGGATCTCGAGGTGCTCGGGAGCCAGGCGATTCACCAAAGACAAAGCGGCGTCGAGATCCGCGACCACCACTGCTGCGCCGTGCCGCTCCAGCACGGTTCGAATCGCCGCGGCTCGCGGCAGATCGGCGAGCTGCCTTTCTATCTCGTCACCGACCGCCCGAACAAGCTCTGGCGAGGTGCTGACCAGGATGGCCCGTTCGTTCCCCGAGCCGTGCTCGGCTTGAGAGAGCAGGTCGGCGGCCACGTAGCTGGGATCGGCGCCGGCGTCGGCCAGCACAACGATCTCGCTCGGTCCGGCCAGAGAATCGATCCCTACCGTGCCGTAGAGGAGCTTCTTGGCGGTGGTGACGTAGGCGTTACCCGGACCGACGATCTTGTCCACCCGGGGAACGGTGGCCGTGCCATAGGCCATGGCCGCCACCGCTTGCGCACCGCCTACCCGGTAGACTTCTCGGAGGCCGAGCTGCTCCAGGGCGCGGGCGAGAGCCGGCGCCTTCTCGATGGTTCCGGGCGGCGTGCACACGATCAGCCGCCTCACACCCGCGATCTGCGCGGGGATCACGTTCATCAACACCGTGGAGGGATAGATTGCTTTACCCCCCGGAACGTAGACACCCACGGTATCGAGAGGCGTGATCTTTTGACCGAGCAGACTTCCGTCCTCGAGCTCGAAGCTCCAACTGCTCTCCTTCTGCCTCTCGTGGAATCGACGGATGTTGGCTGCGGCGTTCGCCAGGACGGAGCGGATGGCCTCGCTGGCCTGAGCCGCTTGCTGTGAAATGGTTTTCACGTCCACCCGGAGGTCTCCCGCCTCGAGCTCGACGCCGTCGAGCTCCTTGGTGAGATCTACCAAGGCCCGGTCACCGCCTGCTCGCACTCTGGCCAGAATCGATTCCACGCTCGCCAAGACGTCGGCGGATGGAGCGCCGGCACCGAACAACTCGTCGCCACGCTCGGCCAGGAAGGACCTCTCGTCCTCGAAAACCCGTATCACCGTCCCACCTCCCGGGCCAGCGAAGCGATGAACTCACCCACCAATCGCCCCTTGAGTCGAAAGCTGGCGCGATTGACGATGAGTCTCGCCGTGCTTCGGAAAAGCACTTCATCGACCTCCAATCCGTTCGCCGCCAAGGTTCTGCCGGTCTGCACCAGGTCCACGATGCAGTCGGCGAGGCCGAGCATGGGGGCGAGCTCGACCGAGCCCGAGAGCAAGATGAGCTCGACCGGGATGCCGTGACCGTGAAAGTGACGGAAGGTGACCTCCGGATACTTTGTCGCCACCCTCACGATAGGAAGATCGCGGTAGGCACCGGGAGTCTGCCCCTTGCTCCGCGCCACCACCATCTCGCAGCAGCCGATACCGAGATCGAGCGGTTGGTACACGTCGGGGTTGGTTTCGGCCAGGACGTCGTGCCCCACGATTCCCGCGTCGACGACACCGTGCTCGACGTAGGTGGGAACGTCACGGTCCTTGACCAGCACCGAGGATTGGTTGCCACCATTAGTAATGTGGAGTCTTCTCGCCTGCCGGACGTCCTCGGGGAGGGCGAAGCCCGACCGGGTGAGGAGATCCACCGTTTCGCCGAAGATCCTTCCGGTGGGCAGGGCGAGCTTGATGGACTGGCTCAAGAGATCCTCACCTTCATGCCCCGTCGCCGCAGCTCCAGAGCTTCCGCCAGACCTCGCGACGGCTGCTTCCCCAAAACGATCGCTTCGGGAGCCGCCTCGCGGGAGGTCCCCAGATGGTCTTTCACCCTTTGAGACAGCCGATCCAGGGAAAGAGAGAACCCGACGGCGGGAAGAGGCACCCCGAATTTGCCGAGAAGGGAGTCGTAGCGGCCCCCGCCTCCCAGCTCCAGCCCGGTGCCGGGGGCGTAGATCTCGAAAACCATTCCGGTGTAGTAGTCGAAGCCCCGTACCTCCCCGAGATCCAATTGCAGGCGATGTCCCAGCCCGAGCGCCTCGAGCTCCGTCGCGACGGAGTGCAGACGCGCAACCGCCTCTTGGCTTCCCGGGTGCTGAGCGATGGCCCGGGCTCGCTCCAGAACCTCCGGCCCGCCGAAGAGGCGCATCGCCTCCATGACCTCCGGGGGCGCCTTCCTGCCGAGAATATCATCCACTCGATCCGCGTCGCGGTACCTCATCGCCTCCAGCAACTGGGGTCGTGCCTCGGCGGGAACCTGAGACTCCTCGAGAATCCCCAGCACGAAGCCGGCATGGCCGAGGGTGACCACCGCGTCGTTCACTCCCAGCCGATCCAGGGCCTCGAAGGCAACCAGCAACACCTCCAGATCGGCCGCCAGTCCGTCGCCGATGTGCTCCAGGCCGATCTGGAATAGCTCCTTCTGGTGTCCCGCCTGGGGGGGCTGGTAGCGAAGTACCTCGCCACTATAAAAGAGACGCAGAGGCAAGGAGCGATCCTGCATTCGCGAAGCCACCACCTTGGCGACCAGTGCGGTGAAATCGGGCCGCAAGGCGAGGAGCTCTCCGTTGCGACCGATGAAGCGGTAGATGTGGTCGGTGAAGCTGGGCCCGCCGCCGCGGGCGAAGACCTCGAAGTAGTCGAAAAGCGGAACGATGATCTCTTCGTAAGACCATCCCGAGAAAACCTCTCCCACCCTCCTCTCGACTTCTTTCCGGAGGTGAGCCTCCCGGCCGTAGAAGCACTGCACGCCGGAAGGTATTTGAAGATTGGAGCGCTGTTGCATCGCCTATAGCCCCACGTAGCGAGAGTAGAGGCTCTTGGCCTGGGCAAGATCCTCGGTTCCATGAATGATGGCGCGTCCGTCGACGAAAACCACCAGCTCCTTCCCCTCCGCCTGGAAGCGAACCAGGTAGTCGTTGGCGCGAACTTCACCGAGTGCCCGTAGACGAGCGGCGAGCTCTTCTAGCTTCACGGGTACCTTGGCGGTGGGACGCACTTGCACCGCATTACGACCGCAAAGGATGGCCGCCCCCGTTCTCGATCCGGCGGCAAGGTAATCGAACCGGCGAGCGCCGCAGGCGGGACAGTCGGCACGGCGCTCGGCCATTGAGGCCTTGTTGAATTGCCCCGTCCAGGCATCCATCGACAGGACCTTGTTCAGTAGATCCGTCTCTTTCCCGGCCAGGAGCTTGAGCGCCTCGCTCACCTGGAAGGCGGCCACCGCATGCACGATGGGAGCGATCACACCCGCCGTATCGCAGGTCGGCGACGCTCCGGGAGGGGGTTCCACCTCCAGAAGACAGCGCAGGCAAGCCGTCTCCCCGGGACGGATCACATAGGTCATGCCGTAGCTCCCCACGCAGGCGGCGTAGATCCACGGCGTGCCCGTCTTGACGCAGGCGTCGTTCAGCACGTAGCGCGTCTCGAAATTGTCCGTGCCATCGAGCGCCAGATCAATTCCATCGAGAAGCTCCTCCACGTTGTCGGGACCGAGGTCAACCACCGCTCCCTCCACGGTGACCTCATCGTTGATCCGCCGGAGCTTTCGCGCCGCGGCGACCGCCTTGGGGAGATTCTGCGCGAGATCCTCCTGGTCGTAGAGTCCCTGGCGCTGGAGATTGGACGGGTCGAGGTGATCGCGGTCCACCAGGCGAAGCGACCCCACCCCGGCTCGAACCAACATCTCCGAAGACACCGACCCGACCGCACCCGCGCCCACCACCAAGACGCGGGAACCGCGTATCTTCAATTGTCCGGACTCGCCGATTCCCTGGAAGAGCACCTGTCGCGAATAGCGTTCCAGTCCGAATGGGTTCCAGGACTTCCCGGCGCGCCTGGCTAGCTCGGCACGCGCCGCCAGTTCCATGGCTTCCGTGTCTGCCTTCCCACCCGTCCAAATTTCGTCCTGACCTACCGCCTGCGCCACCAGCATCTCGAGACCGGACACCGCCACCGCTCCCCGCCGGCGGGCCGTTTCCAGGAGCTCGGTTTGCTCCGGTTGATAGACCATGTCCAGCACCAGCGCGCCGGGTCGAAAAGAGTCCAGTGCTTCCCGGGCATCGAGCAGGCCCTGAGAGAGCGGTGTGGCATTGACCAAAATGTCCCACCGTCGTTGCCCGATCTCGTCTAGGCTCCCCGCTTGCCCACCTCCGGCCTGCGCCACGGCGCGCGCCGACTCGGCTCTCCGCGCCAGCACCACGACCTGCGCGCCGGCTTGGCGCAGGCCGACCGCGGCGGCACGCGCCGCTCCCCCGGCACCCAGGATCACCGCGAGCTTGCCCGCCGGATCCATGCGGCGGGACACCGGGCGGACCACGCCCTCGGTATCGGTATTGAAACCCCACCACTTACCCTCTCGCACCGCCACCGTATTGACCGCTCCCACCTCGAGCGCCTTTCCATCGACTTCATCGAGGAACGAAATTATCGATTCCTTGAACGGTCGGGTCACCGAGAGACCGGCCACGCCCAGATCCTTCGCCGCCGACACGAAGGCGGGAAGCTCCTCTTCCTCGAAGGGAAGATAGACGGCGTTCAGGCCCCTCCGGCGGAAGAAGTCGTTGTGCATGGCCGGTGAGAGACTGTCGCGGACCGGACGACCCAAGATGCCGTAGATGCGAGTGAGACCGTCGATGGAGCGGAAACGATAGAGGTTCAACAGCTCATCGAGATCAAGCTGTCCCGGTCCGGTGGCGGGCATGCCGCGTGCCGCGGCATAGGTGAGCTCGGCTCCGAAACGCGAAGCGAGGACGCGTCCCGCCGTGCCCGCCGGACCCATGGTGATGGGAGCGAAGCCAAGACCGCGCTGGCGCACCACCCGACCCACCTCCCCCAGCTTCAGCACGTCGGCGAGAGATCGAGCACGGGCGGCCAGCTTCACGATATCGGCGCCACCGCGCGCGGCGCGCTCCACGAGTCCCGGCAAGTCCTCAGGGAGACCTTCGAACGCATGATGCGACAGGATGAGGCGCGAAGACGTCGCAACGCTTCGCAAGTCATCGCTGAGGGTGTCCAGCTCGATATCGACGAAATCAAACCCCAGCTCCAGAGCACGGCGGAGAATCGCCCGGCGGTCCGCCTCCGAACCCTGAAAGACACCCCCCTCTCGCGGGGAACGACAAGTGAAGATGAGAGGTTTCGAGCCGGCGCCCCTCAGCTTTTCCAGGTCGGGGTTGCGGAGCGCGTCGGCCCGTAGTTCCACCAGATCGGCGCCTTCGGTGGCTTCCTCTGCGGCGCGAAGCATTTCCGCGGTGGAGCGCGCCATGACCGCAGCAACCACCCGGGTCACGCTCTTAGAATCTCGAAGTGCCAAAAAAAAACCTCTTCAGGAGGCCTGAAGAGGAAAGACCCGTCGGCATCTTTCCCCCAGGCCCCTTTTTGATATGTGCCGTCGACGCATCGGCGTCGGTCGGCAGGGTGCCCGGCTAGGCCCAGTAATGGTACCTATGAAAGGTCAGATGCCGGTAATTGCTGCTCTGGAAGGAGGTGCGAGCGAGGCAGAAGAGCCCCTTCGATTGCCGCATCGAAGCACAGGCCTCTGTCCCACTCATGCTCTGCTCCTACACCGTCAAACGCTACACCCCCGCCTATGTCGTGTCAAGTGAGATCGGGGTCGAGACCATGACCGGCGGGGGCATTTTTTTGTGTCGCATCATATCTTCTCTTGAATCGCTCCCAAGCGGATGCTATATAAAAATCGAGGCGCGCCGTGAACCTGAAGCGGGTCTTGCGATCCGTTGTTTTCTTCGAATATCTGACCGACTCCCATATCCAGCAGCTGGTGGACATGGCCGGGGCTCTTACTGTCAAAGTGGGGGAAATCCTCTTCTCGGAGGGAGAGGCCGAGAACCATCTGTATCTTATAGAAGACGGTCGGATTCAGATCTCTCGGGACGGACGCCATTTCGGCCGCCAGACGTTTGCGCTACTCGGCCCAGGGGATCACTTCGGGGCTCTCTCGCTTTTCTATCCCGACCCGCACTTCGCAACCGCCACCGCCGTTCAACCGACACGCCTGTGGATCTTACGGCACGACCACTTCCAGGCCCGGCTACGGGAGGACCGCGAGCTGGCCTTCGCCGTTCTCAAA
The DNA here is from genome assembly GCA_035291825.1 of Vicinamibacteria bacterium. Taxonomy (GTDB): domain Bacteria; phylum Acidobacteriota; class Vicinamibacteria; order Marinacidobacterales; family DATDRI01; genus DATDRI01. The sequence continues at coordinate 14,544 of DATDRI010000160.1, forward strand.
GGAATGGCGCTCGGCATCCGAGCCGCGAACCGTGAGATCCGGAGATTGACGACTCTCCTCGACCGTCGCTCGCGCCTCATCATCGAGCTCTCCCCCAGACCTCTCGCCGCCTCTCCTTCTGGCCCTCCCCCGCCCGCGGGCTGAGGAGACCGAGTTCGAAAGCCTTGAGCGGTCGACCTTTAAAGAAGCGGCGGTGGAAATCGGCTCTTTGACGCTGACACTGCCATGAACTATGATTGGAGGGGTGGCGACGGCAGGTTATACCCTCCCCAACATAGTTCGTTCGGTCGCCCCAAGTTCTAGAGGGTCTGAGACATGTGCATCCCTCCGCGCCGCGTGACGATCGGCCGCTCGCTTTTCGTATGTCTTCCGCTCTGCGTATTTTTTCTGTCCGGCGCGCCGGCGGCCTCCCCGGCGTCATCCGCGCCACCAGCGCCGCTAGCATTGGAGACGCTGCCTATCGATGCGATCGAGCCTGGCATGGTCGGAGAGGGTCGCACCGTCTTCGACGGCGAGAACGTGGAAACCTTCAAGGTCACCATCCTGGGAGTGCTGCGCCAGTACGGCCCCAACCAGAACATGATCTTGGCCAAGCTCGAGGGAGGTCCGCTGTCCGAGACCGGCGTCATCGCCGGTATGAGTGGAAGCCCCATCTACATCGACGAAAAGCTGGTGGGCGCGGTGGCCTACTCTTTTCCGTTCTCCAAGGAAGCCATCGCCGGAATCACTCCCATCGCGGAAATGATCGATGCCACCGCCACGCCCGTCTCACGCCGGCGGGTTGCCCGGCTGGAGTTCCCTCTCACTCCGGAACGTCTGCAGGCGATGGTGCCCCAACCGATCCGACCGGTGGCCATCCAGGGCACGTCTCTCATCGGTCGAGAGCATCTCCAACCTTATATAGGAAGATTCCTCTCGCCGGTTGCCACGCCGGCGTCCCTGAATGGATTCCTACCGGAAACCTTCGATCTGGCGGCGCCGCTGCTGCGGGCGCTCGGGATGGAGCCCTTGCTGGGAGGAGCCATGGTTCCCCGACAGACCAGCACCGGCTCCGTGGAGCCGACTCCCCAAACCGCGCCGACCCTCGAGCCGGGCGATGCGGTGGGCGTGGGGCTCATCACCGGGGACATGGATATCAGCGCCACCGGCACGGTGACTCATGTGGATCCGCTGACCGGCAGCGTCTATGCCTTCGGCCATCCACTCTTCAATCTCGGTCCGATCGAGTACCCCATGACGCGGGCCAACGTTCATCTGATATTGCCCAGCCTCTACAGCTCCTTCAAGCTTTCGAGCTCAGGACCTACCGTGGGAACCTGGCTACAGGATCGCTACACCGCCATCAAGGGAAGCCTGGGGAGCAAACCGAGAATGATCCCCCTGACGGTCGATGTGCGCACCAGCCGCGATCAGGAAAGAACCTACCACCTCGAGATCGTCAATGACGAGCTGTTCTCACCCATCCTTGCCTACGTGTCTCTGACGTCCATTCTCCAGTCTACGGAGAGACAGTTCGGCACCCAGACGGTGAAGGTCTCCGCCCGTATCTCGATGAGCGATGACCGAAGGGTCCTTATCGAAGACATCTTCGCGGACAATGAGCCGTCGCTCTCTGCATCCGCCATGGCCGCCGCTCCCCTTTCTTTCCTGATGGGCAACGATTTCGAGAAGATCGAAGTCGAATCGGTCCAGGTCTCGATAGAGGCCACCGAGAGCTCACAAACGGCGCGGCTGGCGAGGGCCTGGTTGGACACCGACCGAGTGGCGGCGGGCGGAAGCGTCCCCCTGAAAGTCCTGCTGCACTCCTACCGCGGCGAGGACATACTCAAGACCATCGACGTGGAGATTCCGGCCAACGTCGGCGAGGGAACCCTGCAGCTTCTGGTGGCTGACGCCCCTACCATCTCCACCCTGGAGCGCCGGGAAGCGCACGATCGCTTCGAGCCGCGCAACCTGGATCAGCTCATTCGTGCCCTGAACGGCTTGCGGAAGAACAACCGTCTCTACGTCAAGCTGACCAGACCCGACCGGGAGGGAGCCATCGTGGCCGGCGAGTATCTCTCTGCTTTGCCTCCCAGTATCTTGAACGTTCTGCAGGCCGACCGCTCCAGCGCCAGCTACATCCCCCTCAGCGGCTCGACTCTTTGGGAATACGAGCTGGTGACCGATTACAGCGTGACCGGCGCGCGCTCACTCGAAATCACTGTTGGGAAACTCCCGAACTGACCTAGATGCTCCTTCGGCGTCGCCTCCTCGTGATTGCCGCTTTATCCGGCCTGCCCCTGGCGGTCCCCGTTCTGGCGGGCCTGCCCATCTTCTGGAGCCTTCAGGGCCAGGAGGATTTTCTGGCTGGAGAGGTCGATGGCCTGTCCATTTCCAGCGACGGAATCATGAGCCTCGCTCCCGCGACTCGAAACCTCTATGAAGGAACCGAACCGTTTTTTTGGAGTCTGGTTTCCGACCGTCAGGGCAATCTCTACGCGGGAAGCGGCAACGAAGGCAAGATCTACAAGATCGATTCCCAAGGAAATGCCACCGTCCTGCTCGACACCAACGAGCTGGAAGTACACGGCCTCGCCATGGATCGCCAGGGCGATCTCTACGCCGCCACTTCCCCGCGGGGACAGGTCTACAAGATAACGCCCGAGGGACAGCAGGAAGTCTTCTTCGATCCCGAAGACCGCTACATTTGGGCGCTCGCCTTTGATCAGGTCGGGAACTTGCTGGTCGCCACCGGCGACAAGGGGAATCTCTACCGGGTGACCCCCTCCGGCAGCAGCGAGGTTCTCTTCGCCAGCCAGGAAACGCATCTGATGTGCTTGACGACCGATGCCAACGGCAACATCTATGCGGGGAGCGACTCCAGCGGACTCGTGTTCAAGATCGACTCCAGCGATCGAGTTTCCGTCTTATTCGACACACCGTTCCGAGAGGTCCGCTCTCTCCTGGTGGACAGCCGTGGCAACGTTTTTGCCGCCACCGTCAACGAGGACCGTGGCGCGGCCGCGCCGGAGCAGCTTCCCCTCATGCCCGCCGCGCCCCCCCTTCCCGCCCCGACGGCAGGGATCGTCGAGACCGTCACCGTTGCCGCCTCACCCCTGTCTTCCCCGCCCGGCCCCCTTCCCGGAGGTGGACTGCGGGGAGCCGTCTATCGCGTCAACCCGGAGGGGTCGGCGGAAAGACTGTGGAGCTCGCCCGAAGACTTACCTCTCAGTCTGAAGCTCGAGCGGGACGACCGCCTCATGGTGGGGACGGGAACGAAGGGTCGCATTTTCCTGGTTCGACAGGACAAGACCAGCTCCCTGCTGCTTCGAGCCCAGGCCGATCAGGTGACGTCGATCCACTCCGAGGACGGGCGTACCGTCTTTTTCACGACGTCCAACCCAGCCAAGATCTATCAATTCAACAGCGGACGCCGTTCGGAGGGGGAATACCGCTCTCCCATCAAAGACACCACCACCGTTTCTTCCTGGGGCAAGATTCGGTGGGAGGGCCGCTCTCCGACCGGTACCGGACTCGTCATACAGACCCGAAGCGGCAACTCCGCCAAACCGGACAACACTTGGAGCGACTGGTCGGCGCCCTACACCGTGCCGGAAGGCGAGCAGATCGCCAGTCCCACTGGCCGATTCCTGCAGTGGCGAGCCATCCTGAAAACCGCCAACAACGATGCCACCCCGGAGCTGCTCAAACTGACCGCCGTCTACCTGCAGCAGAACCTGAGCCCCGAGGTTACCGAGATCACCGTTTATCCCCCCGGGCACACGTTCCAGAAGCCTCTGGTGGCCACCGGCGAGATCGAGATTCTCGGCAACGATGCCTCGCTCGAGACCGAAAGCCAGATACAAGGCGCGAACCTGGCCGGCGTCGCTAGTGCCTACAGCCGACCCAATCTCCCTCCCACCGCCTACAGCCGAAACTTCTACAAGAAGGCCTTCCAGACGGTGGTCTGGTCGGCCACCGATCCGAATGACGACACGCTGACCTATGACGTGTTCTATCGAGCCGAGGGAGAGAGTCTGTGGAAGCCGCTTCGCCGGAACCTAAGGGAAGCGGTCATTGCCTGGGATACCGTGACCATGCCCGATGGGCGCTATACGTTGAAGATCGCCGTCAGCGATGCGCCCAGCAACCCTCAAACGTCCGCGCTCATCGGAGAAAGAGAGAGCCGCCCCTTCGATGTCGACAATACCCCGCCGCGAGTCGCCGACCTCAGTGCCTCCCCAGCCGGGGTCGGATCTCACCGATTGACGTTCGTGGCTGCCGACGACTCCAGTGCGGTGCGTAAGGTGGAGTACTCGGTGGACTCCGGTCCATGGGTGATCGTCTATCCCGAAGACGGCATCTGTGACTCGAAACGGGAAACGTTCAACGTGGCGATCGGTGGCTATTCTGAAGGAGTGCACACGCTGGTGCTCAAAGTAACCGACCTCTTGGAGAACGTCGCTACCGCGCGAGTCGAGCTTCGCTAAGTGATGCGCTTGGATCTCACTTCGGTGGTCGTAAACAAATAGAGGAAGTGCACCGCCACCGCCTGCTCACCCAGCCGAGCCGGCTCGAAACCCGAGGCGCGCACCACCTCGAGCGTGCGAGCCAGCATCTTCTCGTCACCACTGCGATGGATCACCTGAAGATCCTGGATTGCACCATTCTGATCGATGGAGGCCAGGGTGAGGAGCGTTCCCGCCTTGCCCCGTTCCATCTCGGTGAAGGGAAGCATGTTCACATAGCCCTCACGAAACCGAGGCGTGCTCATCTCCACCTGTAACGGCACGGGCAGCGGACCGGGATCCCAGTGAGATAACAGTTGACTGCGGCTAGACCCTCTGGAGAGATCGAAAGCTATCAGAGCCGCCAGCACACCCAAGGTGAGCAGCGCTCCCAGGCTGACGGCGGGTACCAGGCCGGGGCGTCGCCGGCAACTGAGCAGCTCGTCGCGCAGTATGGGCACCATCCCCCGCAACTCTTCGTCCACACGCCGCCGGATGGCGCGCGCCAGCGTAACCGGCGCCTCGAATCGATGCAAATGTCTCACCACGTTGGCCACCTTGGCCAACCGTTCATACTCCTCCTTACACGTGGTGCATCTCTCCAAATGCTGTCCGATCTCTACGGCCGTACCAGCGGAGAGCTCACCATCGTGATACGCAGAGAGCGTGCGGCCGTCCGGCATATGCACTAGCATGACCTACTACTCCTTCGACAACTCTCGCACGTCGGGATCCAGGCGGTCGCGCAGAGCCTTCCGCGCTCTCGCCAAACGCGACTTCACCGTCCCTATGGCCAGATGGAGAGTCCGCGAGATCTCTTCGTAAGAGAGCCCTTCGATTTCCTTCAACAAGAGGACCGTGCGCTGCTCGAAAGGCAGCGTGGCGATAGCTTCCTGCAAGATCTGCCCCAGCTCTTTTTGCTGGAGGGCTCGATCCGGTAAGGGTGCGATCCCTATGCCCACCAAGCTGCTCCACTCCCTGGAGCCCTGACGCTCCGCCTCCTCCACGTTGACGGCCGTCATCTCTTGCTCTCGCCGGCGCCACCATCTCTGACGATTCTTGGCACGGTTCAACACCACCCGGTAGATCCAGGTGCGGAGCGAAGCCTCGCGGCGAAACGTTCCCAGCTTCTTGTAGACCTGAATGAAGACTTCCTGGGACAGGTCGTGTGCTTCGTCACGACTTCCCAGCAGTCTCAACGATAAGTTGAAGACCAGATCTTGGAATCGTTCCACGATCTGGTCGAAGGCCGTCTCATCGCCGGAGAGGAATCGCTCGATGAGTGCCGCTTCGTCGAGAGACGGACCAACCGCCTCGCGCTCTTCGACCTGAAGGCCGAAGAGCTCCTCGACCTGCCCTAAGGACGACGATTCGTTACTCAAGGGTCCCCACGCACGGCGCATCGTTCACTCATCGTAGCACGGCGCGCCCTGGTAAGCGACGATGGGCGGCCCGCCCGCCCGCCCCGGCCCGCCCGAGGAGCCTCCCTCGACTCTTTGGACACCGCGGGGAGTGCCTCGGTTCCCGGTTGCGTCGTTTCGCCTCCGCAACTGGATTAACATCTGCATGGAAAGGCACTTAGAGCGGTAACATGAGGGCGACGTCCAGGACGTCACAGTTGCGGAAGTGAGACGGAGAGGCTATCTCTTCGAGGGACAGGTGCTTCGCCCGGCGCTGGTGATGGTAACCCGCCCCGCTCGCCCCGGGGCCCAAAGGTCGCCGTAGGGAGGAACAGCATGGCATTCGATCTCAACCGCTTTACTCAGAAATCACAGGAGGCGATTCTCGGAGCGCAAAGCACTGCTGAGCGCAACGGAAACGGCCAGGCGGAACCGGAACATTTGCTGCTGTCGCTTTTGGAACAGTCGGACGGCGTCGTGCCACAGGTCCTTGGGAAAATGAATCTCCCGGTCGGAGCCCTCATCCAGAAAGTTCGAGCCGAGATCGGCAAACTGCCGCGTGTCAGCGGAGCGGGCGTGCAAGTCGCCATCTCGCCCCGCCTGCGCACGGTACTGGTCGGCGCCCATGACGAATTGAGCCAGTTCGGAGACGAGTACGTCTCCACCGAGCACCTGCTGCTCTCCGTCCTGGCCCGTGCCGGCGGGGCGGCCGAGGGCATCCTGCAGCAGAGCGGAGTCACGCGGGACGGTCTGCTGGCCGCACTGCGTGAGGTACGTGGCACGCAGCGCGTCGTCAGCCCGACGCCGGAGGGCACCTACGCGGCCCTCGAGCAGTACGGCCGAGACCTGACCGACCTGGCGCGCCGCGGCAAGCTGGATCCGGTCATAGGCCGTGACGAAGAGATCCGCCGCGTCATCCAGATCTTGAGCCGCCGGACCAAGAACAATCCCGTGCTGATCGGAGAACCCGGTGTCGGCAAGACCGCCATCGTGGAGGGCCTGGCCCAGAGGATCGTTCGCGGCGACGTGCCCGAGTCGCTCAAGGACAAGCGAGTGGTCACCCTGGACATGGGCGCCCTCATCGCCGGCGCCAAGTACCGCGGCGAGTTCGAGGAGCGTCTCAAGGCGGTGCTCAAAGAGATCCAGCAGCGCGAGGACATCGTCTTGTTCATCGACGAGCTACATACCGTGGTGGGAGCGGGCGCGGCGGAGGGTGCGATGGACGCTTCCAACATGCTCAAACCGATGCTGGCGCGCGGCGAGCTCCACCTCATCGGCGCCACCACCCTAGACGAGTACCGCAAACACATCGAGAAGGACGCGGCGCTCGAGCGCCGCTTCCAGCCGGTCCCGATCGATCCGCCGAGCGTGGCAGACACCATTTCGATTCTGCGCGGTTTGAAGGAGCGATATGAGACACACCACGGCGTCCGCATTACCGACGGGTCGATCGTGGCGGCGGCGATGCTTTCCGACCGCTACATCTCCGACCGGTTCCTCCCTGACAAGGCCATCGACCTGGTGGACGAGGCGGCGGCGGGTCTGCGGATGGAGATCACTTCCGACCCGCAGGAGCTCGACGATCTCAAACGCCGGATGATGCAGCTCGAGATCGAGCGCGAGGCGCTCAAGAAGGAGCGCGACGCGGCCAGCAAGGAGCGGCGCAAGCAGATCGAGCAGGAGCTCGCCAACCTGGGCGAGGAGCGTAGTGCCCTGGAAGCCAGGCTTCAGCGCGAACGAGAGGCGCAGCAGCAGATCCGCCGGCTCAAGGAGCAGATCGACCAAACCCGCTTCGAGATCGAGCGTGCCCAGCGCCAGTTCGACTACAACAAGGCAGCCGAGCTTTCCTACGGCCAGCTCCCGCAACTGGAACAAGAGTTGGCGGAGATGGAAAGGAAGCTCACCGCCGAGGAGCAATCTCCTCTGCTCAAGACTGAAGTCGACGAACAGGACGTCGCGGCCATCGTCTCCAAGTGGACGGGTGTGCCGGTCAGCAAGCTACTGGAGGGCGAAGTCGAGAAGCTGGTCAAGATGGAGGAGCGCCTGCATCAGCGTGTGGTGGGGCAGGAGGAGGCGGTGCGCGCGGTGGCCAATGCCGTGCGACGCGCCCGGGCCGGTCTGCAGGATCCGAACCGGCCGCTGGGCTCGTTCCTGTTCCTGGGTTCGACCGGCGTCGGTAAGACCGAGCTGGCGAGGGCCCTGGCGGAGTTTCTGTTCGACGACGAGCAGGCCATGATCCGACTCGACATGTCGGAGTACATGGAGAAGCACACGGTGGCCCGGCTGATCGGGGCCCCGCCCGGCTACGTCGGCTACGAGGAGGGCGGCCAGCTCACCGAGGCGGTGCGCCGCAAACCCTACAGCGTGGTGCTGTTCGACGAGATCGAGAAGGCCCATCCCGACGTGTTCAACGTGCTGCTCCAGATCCTCGACGAGGGCCGGCTGACCAGCGGACAGGGTCGCCTGGTCAACTTCCGGAATACCGTGATCATCATGACCTCGAATATCGCCAGCCCGACGATTCAGGAGATGACCCGCCAGGGCGTGGGCCAGGACGCCGTTCGCTCGCGGGTGATGGAGGAGCTTCGTCGCCACCTGCGGCCCGAGTTTCTCAACCGCGTCGATGAAGTGATCGTCTTCGGCCCCCTCACCCGTGAACAGATTGGACAGATCGTCGAGATCCAGTTGGGACGGCTGCGTCATATGCTCCAGGATCGCAAGGTGACACTGGAACTCACCGACGCGGCCCGCCAGCGACTCGCTGAGGAGGGTTACGATGCGGTGTACGGCGCGCGGCCGCTCAAGCGGGTCATCCAGCAGCGGCTGCAGAACGAGCTGGCCATGCGGTTGCTCCAGGGCGAGTTCCGCGAAGGGGACCGGGTGACGGTGGACTTCGATTCCGAGGGCGGGTTCACGTTCCGTAAGGCCAAGGCGGATGGGTCGGCTGCGGCATAGTGGTGGAGAGTTGAACGTGCCCCTTTGACTTGCCACGGCTGCTTTGTTAACCTCCATCTGACGAAGTACTTAGGGGACTCAATGCGGAGCCTGGCTCTACCTGTCGTGGTTCTCCTGGCCACCATCGGCTTCTTCCTAGTCGCCTATCAGGTCTTCTCTCGCGACTATCAGTACGTGCAGTTGGTGAAGCTGGGCGACCAGCTCATGGAGGAGGAACTTCCCTATCAGGCGACCCGCACCTATGGGTTGGCCATCGGTCTCCGGCCCGACAAGCCTCTGGCCTATCTCAAACGGGCCGATGCTCTGAAAAAACAGGGAAACACTGCGGCGGCACTGGAAGACCTGTCTCAGGCATCGAGGCTGGGCGCCGATCCCCTGAGCGTGTCCCAGCAACAAGCAGACATCTATTATGATCGCGGCAGTTTCGACGAAGCGGCCGCGCTCTATTCGGACGTGTTGACGCTCGACCCCGACTCCCCGTCCGTTCTCTACAAACTGGGGCTTTCCTGCTTTCGTGCGGGCCGAGAGGAAGCCGCTTTGCAGGTACTGAGCCACGCCATCGCCATGGTCGGGGATTTCGTCGATGCCTACTACTTGCGGGCGGCCGTTCTCGATGCCCTGGGTCGAGTCAACGAAGCGGAGTCGGACCTCCTCACCGCTTTGTCCCTACGGCCGGACGCGCGAGAAGCGCGCCTGGCCCTCATCGAGCTCTATATGGAGTCCGGCGACGCGGACAAAGCGCTGCGAGTCGCCGATGAAGAGATCGATCGCCAACCGCAGGACCCCTCTTCCTATCTGCTCTTAGCGGATGTCCACCGCATGCGCGGGAGGAACGATGAAGCCATCGAGGCGGTCGGGCTCGCTCTCGAGCAGGATCCCAACTTGCCGGGAGCCTACCTTCGCCTCGGGCAGTTGTGGTTGGAGGAAGGTATCCTGCGCAACGACCGTGTGGCCCTGGAGAAGGCAGTGGCCGCCCTGGAGTCCGTCGTCAGAATGGACTCCGAGAACGGGCCGGCGACTCTCGCCCTGGGACGAGCCTACCTGGCGATCGGAAACGAAACGAGAGCCTTCGACGAGCTGCAGCACGCCGCGGATGCCACGCCCATGCAAGCCGATGCCCATCTGGAGTTGGGCGACCTGTACCTAGCACGCAAAAACTTCACCGAGGCTGCCACCGCCTATCACGTCTACATGAAGCTGGCGGAAAGGAGCCCCGCGGTCCTGGAACGCCTGGGCGATGCCTACCAGGGAATGGGCAACCATAGCGCGGCGGCCGAAACCTACATCGAGGTCGCGGAGCAGACGCCCCATCAAGTGACGCCGCTCGTCAAAGCGGCGCGCGCCTATCTGGAGGCCGGAGAACTGAGGTTGGCGCGTCGCGCCTGCGAACGGGGACTCCTGGCCGATGCCCAAAACGTGGAGCTGCGCGACCTGCTCGCCCGCGCCACCGGGCCGGCTCCCGTCTCAGTGGAGAGATGAGTTTCGGTTTGTCCTCGAGTCGTCGTTGAGCCGCGAAAGGCTGGCGGTCTTTGCCCGTGCGCCACGCCTCGGTAGCGTCAAGACCCGGCTGACTCCGCCGCTTACCCAACAACAAGCTCTCGTTCTTCACCGGGCCCTGGTGGAGGACACGCTCGAAAGACTCACGCGATTGCGGAGATCGAGTTTGGAGCGGTGGCTGTACCTCAGCGAGCCCCTGGACCCCTCGCACCGGCTCGAAGTGCCACGCGGCTGGCGCTCGGCTCTCCAGGAAGGTGATGACCTGGGAGCTCGGATGGCAACCGTCTTTCACAGAGCTTTCCAGGATGACCGGGAGCGGGTGGTGATGGTAGGAAGCGACAGCCCCACGCTTCCCCTTGATTACCTCAGGCAGGCCTTCGAGGCTCTCGCCGACCACGACGTCGTCCTGGGCCCGGCCGAAGACGGAGGTTACTACCTGGTGGGTACCTCAAGATCCGTTCCGGAGTTATTCCGGGACATTAGCTGGGGAAGCAATCGCGTGCTGAAGCAGTCGACCAAGGCGCTTGCCCATGGAGCACGCACCTTTCAACTATTGCCGGTCTGGTACGACATCGACGACCACGACGATCTCTTGCGCCTTCAAAGAGAGCTCGATGAGCTGCGCACCACCAGACCTTCCGAGATTCCCCGACGAACAGCGGCGGTGCTCGCCTCCCTGAAGTAAGAAAAGATTCCCTTGCCGCCCCACAGTTTTCATCCAGCCCCGCAAGGGTAGCGTCCACGGGCGGCGGAAGGATGCGGGAGAGTGGTGGGGGGTTGCTCTTGCTGGGGAGAGGGGATGTGGTTCAGACCAGCCGCTGGTAGCGAAAGCGGTTCCTGACGTTGCGGTTGAAGTAGGCGCTCTTCGACTCCGCGGCGGTCAGCCTCTCGAAGACGGTTTGTGAGACGGCGAAGTAGCGGTAGATCGCGCCACTGCGGAATTCGAGCTCGAGGGTCGCATCGATCGAGTAGTCAATCGACGAGAGCAGCGACGACTCGACGGCGGTCCGCAGAACTTCCGGGCGGCTCATCGAGTGAGCTTTGCAGCGGGCTCGCCGCGATCGAAGGCTGCGAGCAGTCGGTCCAGTTCGTGGGAGGCGAGGTCGGCGAAGCGCGCGAGTGAGAGCGCGAGGCGGCCGAGAAGAGGGGTCATCTCGGTGCCGTCGAGGGAAGGGTTGCGCAGCAGGCGGTAAAGCCGCTTGGAGCGGGCCTTCTCCATCTCGTCGAGGGCTAGGGTGCGGGAGAGGGCACAGAGGGTGAGCCAGCCGTTGCCGCTGCGCGCGCCACGCCAGAGCTGGAGCATCGGGATCGTCAGGAGAGCGAGGCCAAGGGACAGCCACCGTCCGCGTTCGGGGGCCGCGGCTACAAGCAGCTGCAGCACGCGCTCGATGGTCGGCGCCTGCTCCGGCACAAACGCCCTGCCGGCACGGCGCTGGCGCCGGTTGTCGTCTGGTGAACGGCGCATCCGGTCGCTTCGACGGTGCCCGTTGGACGCTGCCGGTCTTTGTCATACCATCTATAAGGATGCTAAGACCCACCAAACAGAAAGTGCTGGCCGCGGCGCAGCATTCGAAGATTCCTCCTACCGGTCGGTCTGGGGTTCCTTGAGTCGGATGAGATCGAGATTGATGCTCGAGCTCCGCGATGATCTGGCCCTTGTCGACACGATCGCCGATATTGGCGCTCAGGCGCCCGACGCGGCCGGAGATCCGCGAGCCAAACCGGACTTCGGCCCCAATCTGCGGCTTGACCGCACCAAGGGCGACGACGGTAGCGGTGAAGGTTCGCGGGGAGACCGTGACGACTTCACAGGAGTCGTCGCGATCGAGGCGGTCCCCGCACGCAGCCAGACGAGCGCTGCCACAACGACAATGCCCGCGGCAACGACGGGGAGCGTCCATCAGGATCTCACACCGCTGTTCTCAGGTTCCCTGTATTCTGACAGACATTCGCGGCCGAAGGGACGACCGAACCGCTTTAACGACCGACTTGTTGATGGCGTGGGGACGTTGTCGGCCAGTCGGGCGGCACATCGACGTACGAACGGTCCAGCTCGGCCACCGACGAGCAGCCGAGCAGCTTGAGCGTGCGAACGAGGTCGGCGCGCAGGATCTCGATCGCCCGGGCGACGCCGGCGCCGCCAGCGGCGCCCAATCCATAGGCGTAGGCGCGCCCGGCGAGGACGGCCCGCGCGCCAAGGCTCAGGGCTTTCGCGATATCGCTGCCGCGGCGAATCCCGCCGTCCAGCAGGACTTCGAGTTGATCTCCGGCAGCAGTGACAACTTCAGGCAGGACGCGCAAGGTGGCGGCGACGCCATCCAGCTGCCGGCCGCCGTGGTTGGACACGACGACGGCGTTGGCTCCCATGTCCGCGGCGCGGCGTGCATCGTCGCCGATATGAACGCCCTTCACGACGATGGGGCCGGACCATGCGTCGCGAATCCACCGGAGGTCCTGCCAGCTCACCATCGACTGCTCGAGGGCGGCGCCGACGTCCGCATAGAGCATCGCGCCCTGGCCGGGAAGCACGACGTTGGGAAATTTCATCAGCCCGCCGTCGGCCAGGAATCCCGCGAGCCAGCCGGGTTTCCTCAGGAATTGCAGGACGAATGGAAGCATCGGTCCGAGCCTGCGGGTCAGAAGCGCCGTCACGCCGTTCCGGATGTCGCGCTCGCGAAGGCCCGCCACCGGTGTGTCGATCGTGACGACGAGCGCGGAGTAGTCGGCCGCGCGGGCGCGCGCGATCGCGGCGGTAGCCACATCGCGGCCGCCCAGCAGGTACAGCTGGTACCACACCGGACCGCTCGAGGCGGCGGCCACGTCTTCCATCAGGCAGCCGGAAAGGGTCGAAAGGATGTACGCGGTTCCAGCCGCACCCGCAGCCTTCGCTGCGACTTCTTCCCCGCGCGGATAAAACATGCGGCTGCTGCCGACCGGCGCGAGCAGCAGCGGCATCGACAGCGGAATGCCGAGGACGGTCGTCCGCAGATCGCAGGCGGGGGTCGCGACGGCGCACCGTGGGCGGAACGTGACCGTGTCGAAGGCGCGGCAGTTCTCGCGCAACGTGACCTCGCGATCCGCGCCGCCATCGATGTAATCGAACACGACGCGCGGCAGACGGCGTTTCGCGATCCGCCGCAAATCTTCGATGTTGACGACGCGAGGGGCCTGTACACCTTGGGACATGGGGTTCACCTCGGAATGCCCGCGCCGGCTGACGCCGGCCGCCACCCAAAACTCGCTTCGGTGGATACGAGCGGCAGATACTCACAGCCGACCCAGCCGGAGTATCCGATGCGATCGATGAGGGCAAAGAGCGCGGGGTAGTCAATCTCGCCGGTTCCAGGCTCATGACGTCCGGGCGCATCGGCCAGCTGTATGTGATCGATGCGCGGCGCATGGCGCTCGATCGCGCGCGCGACGTTCTCGCCCATCAGGTGCATGTGGTACATGTCGAACTGGAGGAAGAGATTGTCGGACCCGACGCCGCCGACGATGTCGATCGCCTGCTCGGTGCTGGACAGAAAGAAGCCGGGCACGTCGTGGGTGTTAATGGGCTCGATGAGCAGCCTGATGCCCGCGGTGTCGAGTCTGGCGGCGGCGTATCGAAGGTTCCTGATCATCGTCTGATGGGCGACGGCCGCATCCAGGGCCGCCGGTTTGATGCCCGCTAGGCAGTTGACCCGCGGACAGCCGAGCGCCGTCGCGTACTGTATCCCGCGATCGACGCCCGCTTCGAATTCGTCCATCCGGTCGGGCAGGACGGCAATGCCGCGCTCCCCCCGGCTCAGTCGCCCGCCGGGAGGTTGTGGAGCACCTGCTTCGGGCCGTGTGCCGCCAGCCAGCCCCGGAGCACCCCCTGGTCGTAGCCGTAGGGGAACAGATATTCCACCGCTTCGAAGCCCGATCGGGCGGCTCCTTCGAAGCGGTCGAGGAACTCGACCTCGTTGAAGAGCATGGTCAGATTGGCGGCGAACTTGGGCATGTCGTGATTTCGATGCAGAAATTGATGGCGCCATCATAGTATGGGGCCCGTCTCCTGGACCCTTTATGTCACAAGCATGGATTCAAATCTACGATCCGCTCGGAAACGCGTGGCTCAGCACGGTCGCCGCCGCGTTCCCGATCGTCCTGCTTCTCGTCACGCTGGGACTGCTTGAGTGGCGGGCGCACATCGCCGCCCTGGCCGCGCTGGTTTCGGCCCTTGGGGTCTCCACCATCGTTTACGGGATGCCGCTCGTCACGGCGTTGGCGACGGCCATCTACGGAGCGGCGTACGGCTTCCTGCCCATCGGCTGGATCATCCTCAACGCCGTCTTCCTGTACCAGCTCACGGTCGCGACCGGGCAGTTCGACGTCGTGAAAGCATCTGTCGGCCGGCTGTCGAGCGATCGGCGCATCCAGGCGTTGCTCGTCGCGTTTTCGTTCGGTGCTTTCATTGAAGGGGCGGCCGGGTTCGGGACGCCAGTCGCGATTTGCTCGGCGCTGCTCATCGGCCTCGGCTTCACGCCGCTCTACGCCGCCGGGCTCTCGCTCATCGCGAACACCGCGCCCGTGGCGTTCGGCGCCATCGGCACCCCGATTCTGACGCTCGCGGCCGTCACCGATATTCCCGCGATGACGATCTCGATGATGGCAGGCCGCCAGCTGCCGTTCGTGTCGCTTATCGTGCCGGCCTGGCTTGTGGCCACGATGAGCGGCTGGAGCGGCCTGCGGTCCGTGTGGCCGGCAGTCCTCGTGTGCGGCGGCTCCTTCGCGACCGTGCAGTATCTATGGAGCAATCTTATCGGCCCTGAGCTGGTCGACATCGCGGCCGGCCTCGCTTCGATCGCCGCGCTGGCCCTGTTCTGCCGCCTGTGGCAGCCCAAGGACGTGTGGGACTTTCCGGAGGCCCGTTCATCGAATCGAGCGCAGGTGGTGCAGCCACCTCGCATCGATCTTTCCCCCGCGGCGGTACGCCGCGCGTGGGTGCCGTGGGTGTTTCTGAGCGTGGCCGTCACGCTCTGGGGGTCCGCGCCGGTCAAGGCCTTGCTCAATGGCGGACCGTCAGGGCTCGCGAGCTACCGATCCGGGCAGCCGGTGGTGGCAAGCGCCATGCTGACGCCCGCCTGGAGCGTCCCGGGGCTCGATCGTCTGGTGTTCCGCGATTATCCGGTCGATCCGATCCCCGTCGATCGGGCGCGCCTTGATGATGCGGCGTATCAGCGCACGCGCGCGGAAGCTGCGCGGTTCACCCTGAACTGGGCGTCGGCGACCGGCACGGCCATCCTGCTCGCCGCGATCGCGACGGCCCTGTATCTCCGCGTCCCGTTCGGGCAGTTCATCGCCGTCGCCGTGGGGACCGCCCGGCGCATGCGCGTGGCGCTGCTCACCATCATGCTGATGATGGCGCTCGGATTCGTGACGCGCTATGGCGGCACGGACGCGACGCTGGGGCTGGCGTTCACGAAGACCGGTTGGCTCTACCCGTTCTTTGGGACGTTCCTCGGCTGGCTTGGTGTCGCGCTGACCGGCTCGGACACCAGCTCGAACGTGCTGTTCGGCAGCCTGCAGAAGATCACGGCGCAGCAGCTTGGATTCGACCCCGTCCTGATCGTGACAGCGAACAGCACCGGCGGGGTGATGGGTAAGATGATCGACGCGCAGAGCATCGTCGTCGCCACGGCGTCGACGGGACAGACGGGACAAGAGGGGAAAATCCTGCGGTTCGTGTTCTGGCACAGCATGGCGCTGGCCACGATCATGGCGATCATCGTCATGCTGCAGGCGTTCGTCTTCCCCTGGATGATTCCCGAGATACCCCTTAAGTGAACGATCGATGCTTCGTTTCCTGGTCCGCCGGTTGCTGCTCACCATTCCCGTTCTCCTGGGAGTGGCCACCCTCGTGTTCTCGCTGATCCATCTCCTCCCCGGCGATCCGGTGCAGGCGATGCTCGGCGAAAGCGCCGCCCCGGAAGACATCGCGGAGCTTCGCGAACGGCTCGATCCTCGACAAAGTCATCGTGGTCCTGCGTCGCTCGGCGGCGGAGATCGAAAAGTCTTCGGGTTTTAGACGCGCTATGGTGGTGGACAACACCGCATATCCTTCGGGTTGTGACTCTTCACTGTTGGCCGGGCTGGATGCCGCGGGTGATTGTGCAGGCTTGATGCTGCTCCTCGGCGATCAACCTGGGGTCGGAAGCGAGGTCATCGATCTCGTCTCACGGGAGTGGCTCGCGAATCGATCCTGGGCCGCGGTCACTTCTTATCGGGGCGAGCTCGGCCATCCGTTCGTCTTTGCGCGATCCGCGTTCGACGATCTGCGTGGGCTTCATGGCGACAAGGCTGTTTGGAAACTCATCGAAGCCTATCCCCCAGCGCGTTCGTCGAGTCGAGGTCGATCTCGAGCTTCCCTCGGACATCGACACACCGGAGGATTACCGACTTGACGAAGGGGGGCAGTTGGCATATAAGGTACGTAATACCGTCAGCCAAAAGGCGATTCAGAAGGCCACGGCTGGGCTTCTAAGTTCAGTCCCCAAGAATGTGGCGGGGACGGAATCGGGAAGGAGCCGTGCGCCAAGTTTCCTTCTCCAGGTTGGGATTCCGTCCCTGCCGCTCCAACTTGTATATTCTTTCGTCCTGGGACTTTGTGCCGTAGATCACCGAGAGAGTTCCTGCGTCTTTTTCCCCCCCCCCGATACGTCGTGATTAACCCACACTACCACCTCGAAAAGCGGCCGAAGGGAAAGGCCACTCAGCCCCTAACATATTCACTTTCTACGAAATAGGGAATTCCGCCTGGAACACTCGGATTGGTCCGTTTCTTGCCCTTATGCAGTCCCGAGCGGGGAGGGGGCGAGCGTGGAAGGGCCCCGATAAGACGCACTCTGGTCGGGGTGTAGTCCACCCTTTGGTTGGGGCCCCTTCTCCGCTCCTGCCTACACCACGCTCA
>DATDRI010000161.1:0-3427 GCA_035291825.1 Vicinamibacteria bacterium
CTTCCACCAGCTTCTGGTTCTTGTGCGAGCGCGAGCCGTACAGGCGAGCCGAAAACACCGTGATCATCTCCAGCACGTCCTGTACCAGCTCCTCCTCGAACGAAGATTCCTCTCCCTGATTCAAGATCACCACCTCTACTCTGCGAGCCTCGCACAAAGCGAACACCAATTCCGCTCCAAAACGTAAGAGACGATCTTTGTGCGTCAAAACCACCCTCTTGACCTGACGATTCAGGATCATCTCCAGAAGACGCTTCAGGCCCTTCTTCCGGTAGTTCATTCCCGAGCCAAGATCTTGGATCAGCTCGTAGCGCCATCCCTTCCTCGCGCAATACCGCTCCAGGGTCTCCCCCTGACGCTTCAGGTCTTCTTTCTGGTCGTGGCTCGACACTCGGGCATAAGCTACCGTCAGATCGGTTTCGAGCTCGCGAAGACCCAGCAGGTGGTTTACTTCATAGTAGCGCGTGCCGCCCTCGCTCACACGATCGGGTGAGATTTGGCCCTCGCGTTCCCAACGCCGCAGGGTCTGCGGCGTGACCCCGAGGAGTTTCGACGCCGCACCGATCTTGATATATCTGCTCAATTCGAGAGATATCATACTATATAAGTAGATTATTTGAAACTGCTTAAACCCTCCCCTCGTCGCTGCAGTATCGGCTTGCCTTTCTATATAATCCACGGCGACGCATGAAGTATCCCGTGATTTTCGAGGCCAAGCGGCCGATGCTGAAGAGCCCCGACCTGATCTATCCAGGCCCGGTGCTCCGCATCCCTCCCCAAGTCTAGCCGATGGCCCGGAGCGTTCGGGCGGGAAATCAGTTCGTTCTCAATGGGGAGAACGGAAAAGGAGGGGTAATGATGAATCTCATCTATTTCGCAATCGTCGGTATCATCGCCGGCTGGCTGGCCGGGCAGATCATGAAAGGACGGGGTTTCGGACTGATCGGCAACCTGGTGGTGGGAGCGGTGGGTGCCGTTCTAGGGGGGTGGCTGTTTGGAATTCTGGGTCTCTCCGCCTACGGCACCATCGGCTCCATCATCATGGCGGTGGCAGGTGCCTGCGTCTTGCTGTTCGGCGTCGGGCTGCTCAAACGGGCTTAGCTCGGTCCGTTTCCATCAAGAAACTCACCTGGCCGGGGAGGCAACTCCCCGGCTTTCATCTCTTCTCCATGTAATCGGCTATACTGGGGCGCAATACCGACATGCGCCGCACCAAGATCGTCGCCACTCTCGGTCCTGCTTCCCAGGATCCGAAGACCCTCGAGCGTCTCATCGAAGCCGGCGTGGACGTGGTACGCCTCAACTTCTCCCACGGCACCAAAGAGCAACACCAGCAAGGACTCGAGAACGTTCGCCGCATCTCGAAGCGGCTGGGGCGAGCGGTGGCCTGCCTCCAGGATCTCCCCGGTCCCAAGATTCGGACCGGTGAGGTCTCGGACGAAGCCGGCGTCGAGCTGAAGGAAGGAGCTTCCTTCGTCCTGACGACGGAGCCGATGCTGGGCACGGCCGAGCGCGTGTCGACGACCTACGATCTTCTTCCCCAGGACGTCGAACCAGGGAAGCACATCCTGCTCGACGACGGCGTCATCAAGTTGGAAGTGGTAGAGGTCTCAGGAGGAGAAGTCAAAACTCGCGTAATGAACGGTGGTCGACTGAAATCGAACAAGGGCATCAATCTGCCCGGGGTCAGGCTCTCTATCCCCTCCCTGACCGACAAGGACCGGCGAGACGCGGACTTCGGACTCTCACTCGATGTGGACTTCATGGCACAGTCTTTTGTGAGGAGCAAGGAAGATGTCCAGGAGCTGCGCTCTTTCTTGGACCAGAGGGGCCGCTCCGATCTCCCCATCATCGCCAAGATCGAAAAACCGCAGGCCGTCGATAACCTGGCGTCGATTCTCGACGTAGCAGAGGGCGTCATGGTGGCGCGGGGCGACCTGGGAGTGGAGTTGCCCGCCGAGCATGTACCGATCCTGCAGAAAGACATCATCCGGGCCGCCAATGAGCGCGGACGCGTCGTCATCACCGCCACCCAGATGCTGGAGTCTATGGTGGCACGCCCCCGGCCCACGCGAGCCGAGGCCACCGACGTAGCCAACGCCATCCTGGACGGAACGGACGCGGTGATGCTGTCGGCGGAGACCGCCACCGGGAACTACCCGGTGGAATCGGTGGCCACCATGGCCCGCATTGCCGAGTACACCGAGAAGCGATTGGGGCCGCGTCGGCGCCGTCCCGAGCTGGCCGAGGTGGAAGGATCTCCCATCGCGCGAGCGGTGACCCGAGCCGCCTGCCGGGCCGCCGAGGAGCTCCGAGCCCGGTACGTGGTCGCCTTCACCGAGTCCGGATCCACCGCCCGGCTGGTCAGCTCTTCCCGTCCCGCCTCCAGGATCCTCGCCTTCACACCTCACGAGCGCGTCTGCCGTCAGCTCGCACTGACCTGGGGAGTCACGCCTCTTATCGCCAGCCACCACGATACGACCGACGAGATGCTCGACTCGGGAATGAAGGTCCTGTCGGCGCAGCACATGGTGGAGCCGGGAGACATCGCCATCGTGGTGTGTGGCACGACCACGTTGAAAGGGGCTACCAACATGATCAAGGTGATCCCGTTCGATTGACCCGCTCGAAGAAGAAACGTCGAACCCGCCGGCGTTATTCCGGCTTTCGCTTCAAAGTCACTCTCGCCTTTCTCACCCTTCTTAGCGTTGGCCTGTTCTATTTGGCGGCCACCTTCATCGTTCACTACTTCCGCTTCTCCCGCGAGATCGCCCTGCGGCTGGAGGGAGAGCGCCAGGAAAAACCGAGCTGGGTTTACGCCCGTCCCTTCGAGCTCTGGCCGGGACAAAGACTCCTGGAGTCCGAGCTCGTCGAGGTGCTCAACGCGCTCCGGTACCGGGAAACAGAAAGCTCGGTCGAGCAGCCGGGGACGTTCTACAAGGCGAAGGACGAGATACGCGTCCACTTGCGCCATGTGGGCGTCAACACGTCGCCCCACATCATCGGGGTCGGATTCGACGATCTATCGGTGCGAGCCATCCGCGAGTTCCCCGAGCAAAACTCCTTGCACCACGTCGAGCTCGAGGCGGTTCCAGTGACCACTCTCTTTGCAGAGGAGCGGGCCAAGCAGCGGTGGGTTCCACTGGATGGAATCCCGCAGCAGGTCGTCCAGGCGGTCCTCGCCACCGAGGATCGCCGCTTCTTCGAGCACACCGGGCTCGACCCCATCGGCATCGTGAGAGCCGCCTGGCTGGACATCAGGAGCGGTGAGATCCGGCAAGGAGGTAGCACGCTCAGCCAGCAGCTGGTCAAGAACTACTTCCTGACTCCCGAACGAACGATAAGGCGGAAGCTTCTCGAGGCCTTCCTGGCCATCATCCTGGAGAGTCGCGCCAGCAAGGAGGAGATACTGGAGCTCTACCTCAAC
>DATDRI010000162.1:0-3413 GCA_035291825.1 Vicinamibacteria bacterium
CGGGGCATTCCTTAGCCATTGCCCGCGCCTTGCACCAAGACTTTCCCAGCGTGACGTTCGACTTCACCGCCAAGGTCGAGCACCTGCTCCAACACCAGAGCCTCTTGCCCGAGCTAGAAAGACTGGGGTGCCTCTTCATCGTCTCCGCGCTCGAGTCCCTCAGTAACCTGGTCCTGCGTGAGCTGGACAAGGGGCATACGCGTGAAGCCGCGATCGAGGCACTCGGGCTCGTTCGCCGTGCCGGGATCGCGCTTCGCCCGACCTGGGTCTCCTTCACTCCCTGGACGACGTTTCGTGACTACCTCGACGTTCTGGAGTGGGTCGAGGAGGAAGACCTCGTCGACCACGTCGACCCGGTGCAGTTCACCGTGCGCCTGCTGGTACCGCCAGGCTCGATGCTCCTGGAGCGAGCTTCTATCCAGCCCTTCCTCGAGCCCCTTGCGCCAGAGGCTTTCACCTACCCGTGGCGGCACCCCGACCCGACCATGGACGCTCTCCATGCCCAGGCGAGTCAGCTGGTGGAAGCCGCAACCAACAGCGACGAAGACCCCTTGGTAACCTTCACCCGGATCTGCGACCTGGCCTGGTCGACGGGCGGTCAAGCGCCCCGCCGCCCACCGCGCCTTCCCTCCCCAGCCCAGCGTGCCCGAGCGCCTCGACTGACCGAGGCATGGTTCTGTTGAGCCGAGCCCACCCGGGGCCAGTTGGGCCCACTCGAGGAAAGACAGGGCTTCTGATGTCTCCCCAGCGAGGATGTGGGCGGGGAGCTTGAGAAACGGGTCCCTGTTGCCTATAATTGCCTACGAGTAGAGAGGAGTCAGAATGGACGAGGAGATCAGGATCGGCGCGGAACCAAAGGACGCGGAGACATGTTCCTTTATCGTGGATCGACCCGTTTACGAAGGCGGATCTGCCTATTTCGGCAGCCAGGATCGGGCGCAAGGCTCTCCGCTAGCCGAGAGACTCTTCGCACTCCAGGGTGTGCAGTCGGTGCTCGTCCAAGACAACCGGGTGACGATCACCGCCAAGGGCACCGGGGGTGAGTGGCTGCCGCTGGCCAAGCAAGTCGGGTCCGCTATCCGATCGGTCATCCAGTCGGGTGATAAACCGATCTCCGACTCGTTTCTCGAATCCTTGCCGCCCGCCGACCAAATCCGAAATAAAATCGAGGAGTTGTTCGCACGGGAGATCAACCCCGCCATCGCCGCTCACGGCGGTTTCGTGGAGCTGCTGGACGTCAAGGGTAACGAAGTCTATCTGCGCCTGGGTGGAGGGTGTCAGGGCTGCGGGATGGCCGACGTCACTCTGAAACAAGGGATCGAAGGGTCCATCCGCAAAGTCGTGCCGGAGGTGGGAGCCATTCTGGACACGACCGACCACGCGGCGGGAAGAAATCCCTATTACGCCCCTTCCAAATAGAGGGCCAACGTCTAGCCCTCTGGGCGGATCACGAAATCCAGACGGCGCGCGGCGTCTCGTAGCGCGAGTTCGACTTCAGCCGGACTTGCCGCCCGCGCGAAAATGAAACCCAGATAGCTAGAGCCCTCGGGGAGTGGGACCAGGCGCTTTCCAAGAGGCGTGGTAATCGCCACTTCCTGAATTCCGGAGACGGCCTCCGCCTCCCGGACTCCTCGAATCTCCTCTAGTATCCCGGCGCCGGGGATGGGGATCATCATGACGCCGGCGGCTTGCCTCTCTCGCGAGAACCCTCTCACGTCCTGACCCAAGGCGTGCTGGATCACCAGCTCTTCGAGGGAGAGCCCCACCCCGAATCGCAGCGTGCGGGCGCACAGCCCTCCGATAGATCGTCCGGCGATCTCTATGACCCAAACGCCCTCGGAGTTCAAACGCAGCTCGGCATGAACGGGTCCCTCGCTCAAGCCCAGTGCCGAGGATGCCTTGGCGGTGGTCTCGGAGATTTCTTTCTGAACCTCCTCGGGTAGACGCGACGGCGTCACGTAGATCGTCTCCTCGAAAAAGGGTCCCTCCAGCGGATCCGGCTTGTCGAAAATCGCCAGGACTTGCAGCTCACCCCTGGTGAGCAGCCCTTCCAACGCAACCTCGATGCCGGGGACGTAGTCCTCCACCAACACCTCGTGAGCCAGCGGGCCGCCACGCCGGGCCACCTCCGGGTCTCGCAGGGTGGCTCGCAGTCGATGAAAGGAAGAAACGAACTGCCGCGCGTCATCGGCACGCATCACGCCGCGGCTCGCCGCCAGAAAAACCGGTTTGAGAACACAGGGAAAGCGCACTCGAGCCGCCAGCAGCTCGGGGTCATCGGCGGCGTTGAAAAGCTGGTAGTTCGGCGAAAGGACGTCCGCGCCGGAGAGAGCCTCTCGCATCACGTGCTTTAGACGCGTGGCGATGGCGGCCTGGGGAGAGTTGTGGGGCAGCCCCACCGCTTGGGAGATGGCGGCGGCGACGACCGCGGTGTCCTCGTCGACCGGAACGACCGCCTGGAAGGGGTACTCCTGGAAGAAGTCGGCGGCTATCCTGGCCGCCTCCTCGGGGTTCAGGAAGTCCACGGTGAGGAGCCCGCTAGGTTGCATGCTCTCCATCGTGCTGGCTCGCTCGGAAACGACCACCACGTCCACGCCGAGCCTCTCGGCGGCGGCCATGAAATCGTGAGTCCGGTAAGTATGGGTCGGCAGAAGGAGAAGGACTCGAGGCAATGGAGTGCCTCCAGCGAGCCGCTAGGCAGGAAGGGTGGTTCGCCAGCCGTCAAGACACCGGACGACGAATCGAGCGGAAGTCGCCCTCCGGCGTGGAGATGGAGACATGACCTTGGGGACCGGGATGAAGAAGCGCGGGAAGCCCTAATTCCCGGTCTGGACGCGGATCGTCTTGATGACAACCGCTTCCACCGGTACATCCTGATAGGGGCCGGCGCCCCCTGTCTTGACGCTCTTGATCTTGTCTACCACGTCCAAACCCTCGGTGACTTGCCCGAAGACCGCGTAGCCAAAATCGGCGGCACTGGGGCCCTTGTAATCCAGGAAAGCGTTGTCCTTGACGTTGATGAAAAACTGGGCGGTGGCGCTGTGAATCTCTGGCGTGCGGGCCATGGCCAGGGTGCCGCGCCCGTTCTTTAGCCCGTTGTCCGCCTCGTTCTCAATCGGGGCGCGCGTGTCGTCCTTCTTCTGCATGTCGGCTGTGAACCCCCCGCCCTGGATCATGAAGTTGGAAATGACTCCGTGAAAGATCGTGCCATCATAGAAGCCCTGGCTGACGTAGGCGAGGAAGTTCTCTACCGACTTGGGGGCCCTGTCCGGAAAGAGCTCAACCGTAATGTCGCCCATACTGGTCTCGATGACCACCACCGGATTCTCTCCTTGCGCGGCTGAGCCAACCGGCATCACCATGACGAGCGCCAGACAAAGGGCAGAAGACAACCGACCGCGTGTCATCCAACC
>DATDRI010000163.1:0-4814 GCA_035291825.1 Vicinamibacteria bacterium
ATCGACAAGGTGTTCCGCCAGCGAGGCGTGCGGATGGACGTGGTCATGGAGTTCGATAACGTGGAGAGCATCAAGAAGGCCGTCTCCAACGGCGTGGGAGTGAGCATCCTTCCCGGCACGACGGTGGAGAACGAAGTCGCCATGAAGACGCTTCGCTCGCTTCCCCTCGACGTGCATTTGGGACGCCCCATAGCCCTGATTCACCGCCGACACAAAGCCTTGTCCGGCGCCGCCAGCAAGTTCATCGAGATGCTACAGGAAAGCTATAGCCGAGATTCCCGGCACTAAGGGGGCGAGCGCAGTCCGTCTTTCGCGCCTTCATCCGGCGCATCGGCTCCCAGAAGGAGATCCTCCCATGCTCCACTGCCTGCATCGCTCATCTTGAGACGGCTCCACGGATCGGGTCTAATAGTGGAACCGTGACTTCCGCGCGTTTCGCCTTACCGCTCCTTCTCACCGTCCTGACATGTCTCGGCGTCTCTCTGGCCGGCGCGCCACCGGAAGAACCGACTTCGGAAGAAAAGGCCGTCCAGTTTCTTGCCCGGGAGGTGCCTCGCTGGCCGGCCGAGCACGGTTGTTACTCTTGCCACAACAACGGCGATGCGGCTCGAGCGCTCTACCTGGCGGTGACAAAGAATTACCAGGTTCCGACCGAAGCGTTACGCAGTACCACCGACTGGTTGGTCCGGCCCGCAGAGTGGGACGACAACGGGGGCAACGGAGTCTTCGACGACCGGACCCTGGCGCGGATCCAGTTCGCCAGCGCCCTCTTGAGCTCTCGAGAGGCCGGTCTCAGCAACGATAGCGATGCCCTTCATCGAGCCTCGAACCTCGTTGCCGAGGACCAAAGCCCGGACGGGTCTTGGAGCCTGGACGCCAGCGGCAGCATCGGCTCGCCGGCCACCTACGGAAGATTCCTCGCCACCTGGGCGGCTCGCCGCGTTCTCCAAGCCGCGGCATCGGATCGGTTCGAGCCTGCCTTGGCGCGATCGGATCGATGGCTGCGAGAGGTGGAAGTGAAGACGGTCCTCGACGCCGCCGCCGTGATCCTGGCGCTGGACCATCAGGCCGACACCGAGGCGGCCGAACAGCGCCGACACTGCCTGGAGCTCCTCGTCTCGGGCCAGGCTCCTTCCGGGGGTTGGGGAGCCTATCTGAGCTCGGCACCGGAGCCCTTCGACACCGCGGTGGTGCTGCTGGCGCTCACCCTCTTGAGCGAGGAGCCGAAGCTCGCCGAGCCGCTGTCCGAGGCCGGCCTGAAGGAAGCCATACGGACCGGCAGAGCTTTTCTTTTGCAGCGCCAGCTACCTGACGGGAGCTGGCCAGAAACGACCCGACCGGCGGGTCAGATGAGCTACGCGCAGTACATCTCCACCACCGGCTGGGCTACCATCGCGCTCCTCGCCACTAGAGAAGGCGAGAGCTGAGGGGCGAGTCGTTATGGCGAGCGGGTTACGGTGAAAGGGACGCGGTAAACTTCGCGCTCCTCCGGCAGCTCGACCCCTTCGAAAACGTCGACCTCGAAGAGCTGGCCGATCTGATTTCCGGCGAGGTCTTCGAGTATCGGTGAAGCGACGAGGCGATAGTCTCCTTCCTCCCACGGCTCCCCCGGTCGAAACGCCCATCGTGTTTCTTCTTCACCGATGTCGATGTCGCCCGCAATCGCCCGACCGTCTGCGGTCTCAACGGCGAGCGCGCGCGTCATCAGCCCGTGGTCCAGAGGCTCCGGGAAATCGACCACCAGGGCCTCCCGGTTGGAAGCGGTCGGCACGCGGAGCGTCCAAGTCGCCGTATCGAGCGGCGTCTCGTCGGCTGGACCGACACGAAAGACCTTCCGGTAAGACTCTTTGAGAGGAGAGCCCTCCGCATCGGTCCAGCTGGCATCGATGACCAGCGCGTACTCTCCTCCTTCGCGGAGAGGCCGGCCGAGCTGCTCGTTGGGAAGTATGCCACGCTTGACGCGGCCGGGGTCGAAGAAGATGGTGTAGCGCCGGCGCTCCCGATCCCAGAACTCTCCGCCCAGGGGAAGGAACGGATCCACCTCCTCCTCCCCCGATGCGTTCACCAATTTGATGAACGGAAGCCCGTCGCCCATCCGCATCGGCGCCGAGAAATGAACGTAGAGTTTGAGCTGGTTCTCCGGAAGTAGGTTGCTTGACGGATAGACGGCCTCTACGGTGGTCGTCGGGTCGACCTTCGGCTTGGGTAGCGAAAGGATGGAGACCAGAGGCTTCTGCGACTCCCCGGCCTCCCCTGCAGAAAGCACCGACCCGGGATCGAACTTCACGTGGTAGGAGCGCCCCGGATCGAGCCCGAAGAGCGGGGCGAAGCGCAGACTGTCTCCCACCAACTCGTAGCGACCGAGCATGGCAGGGATGTCCTCGTCGGCTCCCTGCGCGTACACGGAAACTCGGAGCAATCGCGTCCACTCCTCTTCGGACAGGGAGGCCGCAGCAAGGGCGTCACGCAGCGGATCGGGCAGGTCCACTACCTCGACCACGGCTCGAGACGGGTCGTCCGGGGGCGCGCTCAGCCGCAACTGTGGCGAGGGATCCTCGAAGCCCGCGTCACAGCCGAGGACGGCGGTGATGGCCACCGCAAGCGCGGAAGGGAACCGACCTTTCATGCGCTGGCAAATTGTTGGGGCTAGCTCCCGCCGCCACGGGAGCTTGCCCGAAAAACGCTGGTTGAAGTACTACGGCAGCGCCACTGTTTCGAGGTTGAGCTCGCCCGAATCGGCACGGGAGGCGATGAGTACCCGGCTGTCGTCGAGCAGGTCGAGCTGTTCGACTCCCTTCATGGTGGCGATGGTCTCATAGGCGATGCCCGCTTTGTCCTCGACGGGACTGGTGAGGGCGGCCTGGCTACCGAAATTGTCGGTCGGGATCTTCATGACGCCGCGGCTGGTGTTGGACATCAACAGATAATCCTTGCCGTCTTTCTTGTAGACGATCATGTCGATGGGACGGTTGCGGTTACCGAGCTCGGCGATGGTCGTGCCCACCAGCTTCTGCCCCGCCTTCAGCTTGGCCACCGGGAACTTCACGAGAGGCGTGCAAAGATAACCGGCAACCAGATAGGGCTCGTTGTCGATGTCGTAGGGTACGAAGCTGTAGACCGGCGAGCGAGTCTCCCACGCCCCGTGAGAGCCGTGCCAGATCTCGACGCTGGTTCCGTTGTCCATCTGGTCGAAGGGATAGTTGACCGAGCGCAGCTTGGAGGCGAACTCCTCGTTGGACAGGCCGGCGATGAAGAGCCGTCCCTCCACATAGGCCATGTCGGTGATCGACAGCATTCCGGGATCACGGTTTGAGCTCGGGTCGGACTTGGGCGGGTTGGGCAAGGCCACGCTGGTGTAGCCGACCGTGTCCAGCGATATCACTTCGATGGCGCCCGCTCCGTCGACCCGAAGGAGGACCGGCTTGGCGTTCGCTCCCTGGCCACGAGTGACGGAAAGAAACACGTTTTTGGACTTGGGACTGACCGCCAAGTCGGCAACCGCGATCTCCCGGGCATCGGTGCCGAGCAAGGCCGCGATCTTCTGATCGATAGCGGGGATGCTCTTCACCCCCGGCGTCTTGCCGGATCCCGCGTCGCCCAGATCCAGGGCATAGATGGTGGCCCCCTTGATGTCGGCGGCGAACAGGATGCCGTCTGGACCAAAAGTAAGCGGTCCCGCCGATTGGAACTGAGGACCGACGCCGTCGGGTACCGACGTCGCCATCATCCCCATCAGGGGAACCGTCAGGCAGACCGTGCCGAGCACTGCGCCCAGCATGAGTAACTTACGTGACATGAATCCGCTCCTTTACCCTCGTTCGGCTTTCGTTCCGATGCTCCCTGCGTCGGGAAACGGCCGTGGCGAGGGTGTCTCCGCCATGGGAATTCTTTCCGAGAAAAATATCAGGGGGGTATTCTACGCCGGCCGGGCCCCGCGATCAATCGCCCTCGCGCCATCGCCAAAGGCCCGAGGGCGGGAGAAAATAGCCGCTCCGGAAGAGGCGAAAAACAGCAAGAAGAATACGGAAGAGCCTTGCGGGCGGGAGTGGAACGTACTATGTTGTGTGCAGTGTACGCTCGAGCCTCATCATCTTATTAATATAACGGCTAATTGTAGGTGACTCCAACGACCTCTGACTCGAGATGACTTTACCGACGGTGTCTTCTCTATCACTTGTAGACAACAAGATGCGACGCATGATGCGGCGGGCGGCAGTTCTCATACTTCTGCTGCCGTGGGACGCCTCCGCAGAAGTCGTGATCCTTGCCGACGGCTCACAGCTTTCGGTCCAGAGCTACCAGCGCAAGGGCGAACTCCTGGTGATGACGACGCTGGATGGCAAGCTCCGCTCGGTTCCCTGCAAGTACATCGATCTCGAAGCGACCGAGCAGCGAAACGGGTCGGACAGGGCGACCGCTCCGAAATCGAGAGACGAGGCCCCCGCACTGGCATCGACGCCTTTGCCGTATCCCAGGTCAGGAACCGCGGCAACGCCTTCCGAATCCTCGTCCGACTCCCCAGAAAACCCACGACAGCTCGGTAATCCTTCGCTGCCAGCACCATCGGCTGCGCCGAATCCCTCCACTCCTGACCCGCCCAGCCGAGAGGTGATGGCGCTCGAGCGGTCCGCACCGCCCCCCCAACGGGTTGCCGCGCCGGTTTCGACGCCAGCCCCAACCACTTCTCTGCCGACCTTCTCCCCTCCCCCGCCTCGCGCTCCCGAGGTAATGACGCGGGACGATGAGGGACGCATCACGGTACGAGCGACGCGCCTGGTAGAGCCCATCGTTCTCGACGGCAAGCTGGACGATCC
>DATDRI010000164.1:0-5689 GCA_035291825.1 Vicinamibacteria bacterium
CCTGGTCACCCGACGGCAAGCACATCGCCTTCGTCAGTAACCGCACCGATGAGCCGGACCGCAACTACAACACCGACATCTGGGTGGTCGCGGGCGACGACAAGAATCAGGGAAAGACCCTCTCTCGGATCACCACCAACCTCGGGGCCGATAGCTCTCCGGCCTGGAGTCCGGACGGGAGCTCGATCGCTCATGAGTTACAGACAGACGTCGAAGCCATGGTGTACGCCACTCCCCACTTGGCGGTCGTATCCTCGAAGGGTGGGGAAGCCACCGTTCTCACCAAAGCGTTGGATCGCCATGTCGAGGACCCGCAGTTCTCCGAGGACGGTCGCTCCATCTACTTTCTCCTGGAGGACAGCGGCGAGCTGAACCTGGCCAGCGTTTCACCCCAGGGAGGCCCGGTGACGCGCCTCATCGGCGGCCCTCGGGTGGTCGACGCCTTCTCCCTGGGTCCGGACGGGGCCATTGCCGCACTGGTGGGCGAGCCCCATCTTCCTGAAGAAGTCTTCCTTCTGAAGCAAGGAAGGCTTGCCCAGATCACCCGAACCAACGAAACGCTTCTCTCTCAGATTCGGCTCGGAGAGATGGAGAACGTCCACTTCCCGAGCCGGGACGGAACCGAGATCGAAGGGTTCGTCATCAAGCCACCTGACTTCGAGCCCGGCGTCCGTTATCCGGCCCTACTGAGAATCCATGGAGGACCCTACGAGCAGTACGATTTCCGGTTCAGCTTCGAAGAACAGCTCTTTGCCGCGAACGGCTATGTCGTGCTGATGCCCAATCCTCGCGGATCCGCGGGCTATGGGCAGGACTTCACACTGGCCATCTGGCAGAGCTGGGGAGAGAAAGACACCGAAGACGTTTTGGCGGGCGTAGACTACGTGATCCAACAGGGCTATGCCGATCCGGATCGGCTGGGCGTGGGCGGATGGTCCTACGGCGGTATCTTGACCAACTATGTGATCACCAAGACCGATCGATTCAAAGGAGCGATCACCGGAGCCAGCGAGTCGCTCTACATCGCCAACTATGGGCACGACGAGTACCAGCGCTGGTGGGAGCTCGAGCTGGGGCTCCCCTGGGAGAACCGCGATCTCTGGGAAAAAATGTCTCCCTTCAACGACGTGGAAAAAATCGTCACCCCGACTCTCATCATGGGAGGAGAAAAGGACTGGAACGTTCCCATCATCAACTCGGAGCTCCTCTACCAGGCGCTACGCCGGCTAGGGCGCACCACCGAGCTCGTCGTCTATCCGGGCCAGTACCATGGCATCGACAAGCCTTCCTACATCAAAGACCTGTACCAGCGTTACTTGGATTGGTACGACCAGCACGTCAAGGGAAGCCGCGAGGTGGGGACGAGGAGTGAGGCGAAAGATGGGGAGGAACATCCCCACTAGATGCTCCTCCCTTCGTCAACTCTCGTTATTATTCTGTTTGTGGCGGGGACACGGGAATCCGCGAGCGCCCCGCCGCGTAGAGCCACTGGCCGCCTCTCTTGACCACGAACACCGTGTATAAACCTTCTGTGGGCAGCCCCTCATCCGTTTCCGGAAGACCCGTCATAGACCAGGTGCCATCCACCACGGCCAGGGTCGGTCGGATGAAGCGAAGGGAGACGATCTCGGACTCCGCACCAGCTTCAGGCGGTAGGTTCTCGAACGATTGAATATAGTGCTCTTCGATGGCCATTCGCCCGCTGACCGCCGCCCCCATGGCGTCGATGCCATCGGCATCCTCGGCAAAAAGCTCCGCCAGGGCCTGCGCATCCCGATTGTTCCAGGCTTCTTTCCAGCGCTCGTCGAGCTGCCGGATGGCGTCTTCGTCCGCTGAGGTGTCCTGAGCGAGAGTGAGCCCTCCCAAGAATCCCAAAGACATCATCAATAAGACCATCTTTCGCATCACAGCCCTCCTTTGGTGGGATCGCCTCGCCTATCTGTCACGCAAGCGGCTATGTCGTGCCGGGCGCCTTGACCGGAATCCATGACCGGAGGCTCGCGATGCGCCAGGTGTCCCCGTCCTGGACGAGGATAACGGTAGAGAGTCCCTTGGCGGGCGGCATCTCTTCACCTTCTGCCCCCATCGCGCCGGTAACTTCGAACCCACCGTTGACCAGGACAACGCCCGGCTCAAGCTCGCGGGTTGAAGTCGTGCGGATCGAGATCGTCGTGCCGGCGTCCGCCCCTTCCAGCAGCTCCCGGTAGTGCTCCGCGATCTGCTGGCGGCCCGTGTAGATCTCACCGTCCGGACCGGAGCTATCGGCGTCTTCCGTATAGAGTGCGGCGATGCCCTCGGCGTCGCCGGCGTTCCAGGCCGCCGCATACTCATCGGCGAGTGCCTGCACGCTAGCCTCGAGGGAGTCTTCCATGGACTCCTCGGTCACCGCCTCTTCCATAACTTCCCCCGCTGGTTGGCAACCGAGTGAGGCGACTGCGGCGGCGAAGGTCAGGAAACTGATGAAACACCATGGCTTAAACATGGTTCCTCCTTTTCGGGTAAGTCCCTGCCACCCCTCTGGACGATGGTTGACTCTACGCCCGGCCCCGGCTCAAGTCAATCGTAACGCACGTGCCGAACGCCAAAGAGATTGCGATGGTGTCACTTGCGTGCGGTAGGCTTCGCTGGTCATCCGGCAGGCAGGCGCTTAACGGGTAAGCTGACCACGAACGACGTGCCTTTACCGGGCGCGCTCGAAACGCGGATCTCGCCGCCTTGATCTCGGATGACCTGCCGCGCCGTGAACAGACTCCAGTTTCCAGTCGCGATACGACCCTTGGCTATTTGAAAGCCCGGATCGAAAAGACGCGCCAGGCCTTCCCGCGAGGTTCCAGGACCGTTGTCCTCGATGTGAACCTCCACTCGGTCATCCATGGTGCGAGTGGAGATCCGCACTTGTCCACTATCTCCGTTCCGCCGACAAGCTTCCATGGCATAGCGGATCAAGCTGGAAAAGGCAGAGGTCAGCGACTGTCGATGGCAAAGGAATGGCGGAAGCCTCCCCCAGTCCAGCTTCACGTCGATCCCAGTCGATTCCAGGGGTGGGTCGGCAAGCGCTACGATGTCCTCGAGCAGCTCATTCAGATCAACGGTCTGCACCTCGGCCCGATCGAGATTCGTAAAGCGCTGAATGCGAGCGATCACTTGCTCCATGCGTTCCAGAGACGCGTCCAGAGACCTTCGCAAATCGGCCTGCACCAGCTCCAGGCGTCTCTGTTCCTCGGGCGGAGCGGATCCACGCTTGGCGGCGGCGCGCACCAGCGTGTCCACCGCGCTTTTCAGCGCTCCCAGGGGCGTGTTGAACTCGTGACTCAAGGCAGCCGCCAAGCGGCCCAGGCTCTCCACGTTCTCGGCCATCAAAACGCGCCGCTGCGTCTCCCACCGCTCCCGCTCGATACGGATGCCCGCCACATTCGCCATGGCGGTCAATAACATCAGATCGTCGCTGTTGAACTTCCGACTCTGGTCCAGAGTATCCAGATACATGAGCCCGAGGACGCGATCCTCGGTTTGAAGTGGAACTGCCAGGAGCGATCGCACACCCTCGTCCACAATCGTGGTGCTACTCTTCAGAAGCTGATCTCTTTGCACATCACGGACCAGAAGCGAGCTCTTCTCCCGCAGAACCCTGTCCCGGACCACCGTACTGATCCGAAGCTCTCCCCCCCGGGACGCTTGCACCACCAGTCGGTCGCCCTCATCGAGTGTGAGCAACACCCCCCGCTGCGCTCCCACCGCTTCCAAAGACAAGTCGAGGGTAACCTGGAAGAGCTCCGGTAACGATCGCCCCGCCGCTAACTCACGAGCCGCACGCACAAAGGCCTGGATCGGACTCCGGGCGGGCTTCCTGGAAGAGAGGAGCTCCTCCAAGGACGTGCTTTCCGCGCTCAACTCCGACGAAATCCCTACCGGGGACTCGAACGTTACCGATCGGCCGCCGACCGACGGCACCGAAAAACTCATGTTCACCGTGCTGGCTACGATCTGATCGCCGGGTTGAAGGAAGTGCTTCTCGTCAATGAGGACTCCGTTGACGTAGGTGCCGTTCTTGCTGGCGAGATTCCTCACCACCCACCGACCCTCGTCCTTCTCGACGACGAGATGCCGGCGAGACAGCCCATCGTCTTCGGAGAAGCACAGGGTGTTGGCTGCCGACCGGCCGAGAGACAGGGACTCACCTTCCAGGCGTAGCAACCGGATGTCGCCGGAAGGTGTGGTAATGCGGATTTCTGGAGTCGGCTCAGGTTGGCTCATCGCGCTCCGTGGAAATGCAGTGTTGCGGGAGTTACCTCGTCGGGATTATACCAGCCGATAGTGCCGTCCAGGCTCGAACCGCCGGCACGGAGTGCCGGTAGGTCTACTGCGGCTGCCGGAATCCAAAGATCAAAGCGAATACTACGCCTACTGACCCTATGGTACGCTGCGCCAGATTCCATGGCCTCCTCCATCACTTCCGCCCATCGCTCCCCGGGCGGCGCGGGCCGATGCGACTAGCCCATCGAACCTCTCTTCTCGTTCTGTTCGGCATAGTCTTCTTCACCGCGATTTATCTCATTCGAATCCAGGAAGACATGGTGGACTTTCGGGTCAACTACCAAGCCGGTGAGCGCATCCGCGCCGGAGTGACTCTCTACCAGACGGAAGATGGGCACTTCATGTTCAAGTATCTGCCCTTTTCGGCGCTGCTGTATGTCCCGCTGTCGCTCCTTCCCTTGGAAGTCGCCAAGGCTATCTGGTACGGAGCGCTGGTCTGTTGTTCCATCGCGCTCTTCTATCTCTCCGGCAAGATCGCATCGGGTGAGCACGGCGGCACCTTGGCGCTCCACGTGTTCCCTCCGTTGATTCTGGCGAAATTTTTCTTCCGGGAGATGCAGCTCGGTCAAATTAACATCATCGTGACGCTGGTCCTGCTGCTGATGGTCCGAGCTCTGATCTCGGGAAGGCAGCGCGGAGAAGCAAGAGGTCCGAAACGTGCAGGACTCCTTTGGGGGTTTGGAGCGGCGCTCAAGCCCTACGGATGCATTTTCTTTCCGTATTTCTTGGTGAAGAGGCAGTGGGGAACCCTGGGAGCGGGCCTGGTGGTGGTCATGCTGGCACTGCTATTGCCTTCCCTCTTCTATGGATTTTGGGGAAATCTGGTCGCGCTCCGAGAGTGGGCCTTGACGCTTTCGGAGTCGACCTCCACGCTTCTCACCTCGAATGACAACATCTCCATCATCGCCTTCTTCATGAAATGGACCCAGGATCAGGACCTCTCTTGGATCTTGGCAGGAGCCGTGGTGGGAGCTCTAGCCGTCCTGGTGCTGGTTGTCATCCTGGCAGGAAAGAGCGTTCGGGAACCGCTGGCCCTGGAGTCCTCCCTGCTTCTTACGCTCATCCCGCTCATCTCCCCCCTCGGTTGGGACTACACGCTCTTGATGTCCGTCCTGACGGTGACGGTCATGGTAAAGAACTACGCTCACTACTCCCGGCCCTGGCGCTTCGTTCTCGTTTTGAACTTCTGTGTGATCGCTTTATCCATCTACGACGTGATCGGGCCAACCTTTTACGGTGCATTCATGGCATGGTCGATCTTGACGATCAACTTCCTGGTCGTCATTGGCCTTCTCGTCCAGCTCCGTTTCAGAAAGCTTGCTTAGTCGACTATCCAGCCGAGTTTGCACAAAACGTCCCACTCCACTAACATCTC
>DATDRI010000165.1:0-5017 GCA_035291825.1 Vicinamibacteria bacterium
ACGACCGTCAACCAGTATGCTTGGGACCGATTGGTGTCGCTGGCTCTGGGTCCCCTGAAAACCGCTCCGAAACAGGACAAGACCCGCGTCCTCTGGGGCGTGGCGAGAATACCCGATACTTTGGAGCCGTGTCAAGGCGACGGGGTGTGCGTCATGAATGTGGGGTAAGAGTCAGGCACAGCGAGCTTCCCAGAAGGGTTCCCAGCGACCGCTGAGGTGACAGCATCTGAGGGCGATGATGGCATTGGCACCCCGCACGGTCCAACGCATTCCTGACTGCTTCAGCCTGCGGCCGATGATGGTCTTACAACCCGCCTCGACGACCCCGGAGCCGATGAACAAGCCCTTGTTCCGGAAGCTCAGATAGCGCATTCGCTCCATGTTGGTCTGGAAGTAGGTAGTTGCTTTTCTGAGCTCGTCCTTGACGATGTGGCTTTTGGGGCGCAAGCGGGCGATGGTAGCGAGGAGTCCTTCGATGTCTCCGGCATCGAGCTGTTGGATACGTGCCTGAGCCCAGGACTTGGCTTGGGGAGAGTCCCTCACTATCTTCGCGAGATTCGAGACGTGCTGGCGCGCATGGTAGAGGTCGACGATCTCGGTGGCACCCGGGAAGTGCTCCGCCGCGAGAGTCCAGATCCAGGGCGCACCATCTCCGATGACGATGACCTGTTCGGCACATCGCAGGCCCCGCCGGATGGCCTCGGTAAAGATTCGTTGGCCGAACTCTTCGGCGGTTTCGATGGCGCCGACGTAGGTAGTGGAGTTCGGGTCACGAACCGGAAATCCCTCCTCATCCACACGGCTCTGCGTGAACACGCAGCCGAGCTTGGCTTCCCTGGTCTTTGCCATGGCGGAGTTATCTTTGCCTGGCCGTCCTTGTGTCTCACGTGGGACCATGGGCACTCCGGTACCATCGATCGCAATGTAGAAAAGCTTGGGAAGGGGCTTGACCAGAACGATCTTTCCGGCCAACGCCAGCCGACGCTCCTGACGCGTAAACTCCTCGACCTGTTCGCCCAGCCGCTCGGAAACGCGCTCCACCTCTTTGGTGTGGACCACGATTCCCGCCAGCACCTCAAGGTCCTGGCGACCCTCCTCGAAGGGTTCTTTACTGCCGACACGGCCCATGAGGCGCCGCACCCCAGGGGAGAAAGAGGTGGAAACGACGTCAAGCTCACGGTCCATAGGAATCAAACCCTGCTCACAGTCTTCACAATGGTAATAGGCTCTGCGAAGCTTCACCGTCGAGAGGACCGTCTGGAGTGTCTTGCTTCGGTAGTCCACGAACGTGGCCCGGTGGCCGTTGCCGCAGTCGATCTGATGACCGCGGTACCCATCGTCAGCGGCGAGCAC
The DNA here is from genome assembly GCA_035291825.1 of Vicinamibacteria bacterium. Lineage (GTDB taxonomy): Bacteria > Acidobacteriota > Vicinamibacteria > Marinacidobacterales > DATDRI01 > DATDRI01. Next base: position 1,354 of record DATDRI010000165.1, read on the forward strand.
ATTCTCGAGTAGGACGCCACCCACTTGGTGCATCGAGCTCCTGACGGCCATTTCGGTTGGCTCAAGATCCACGTGAGGGGTCTGCTGGCGGTTCTCCGGCAGCAGGCGCGAGAGCAGACGGTTTACTTCCCGCGCGAACTCCTCTTGGACGAGCCGCGTGAGGTTTTTTTTACCGCCGCCCTTGCCGAATCGGTTGCGGGCTCCTCGGGGCGCGCCTTGCAGATCGCCTCGCTGACTTCCAGAAGCTGTTGGGTGAGCGCCCTAAAACGTTTGTAGTTGTCGACCTCACGCTCGATCTTGGCGAGGCGCGGCCCGGAGCGCAGTTGCAAGGTTTTGGTCTTGCCCTCGACCTTGGTGGTGAACGCGTAATAGGGACCGTGACCTGGATGCTTGGGCCTAGAGCAGCAACAGCCGGGTTTGCCACAGGAGCGGAAGACCTCCGAAATGCTGCCTCGGCGCATGTCGCCCAGTCGAGCGATATCGCGAAGGATGCCATCGCGCTTGGCGACGAGAGTGGAAAGAGAGTCTGGCATGGGGCGCCTCCTATCTGATAGCTTATATACTATCAGAATAGCACACCGGTGCCAACTTAACTCAAAATCCACCTACTTTCATGACGCACACCCGGCGGCGACTCGAAGAATTGGCTGAACGAGACCGGTGCGAGCTCATCGCCCCGACCAGCTCGGCTTGGCCGGTCGTCCATCAGGCCGTGCTCGGTATGCTAGGACCGGAAAGGGCGGGTAAATAGACGCGACGCCCAGGTTACTGTGGACCCGCCGGTCCGATCAGGCGCCGCACGAAAGACTCGGCGTTGTCCAGCGCCCGCTTGGGCAACGGTCCATGGAACTCTAGTCCTTGGAATGGACCTTCGCCTTCGACGGTCACCTTCCAATCCGCCCCTTGGTGAACGGCCACCAGGGCGATCTCTCCGCCTGGAAGGTGTAACATCCGAAGGACGCTGAACCCATCCTCCAGAACCGATTCGCTCCTGAGAATGTCGGCAGTAGACATCTTGGCCTCCTGTCGTGTTGAGCCTCTCGGCCCCTGTTGTCGGGAGGAAGCAAGAAACGTTCCGATCGCGAAGGTGGCCGGGACCAGGAAGTTGGTGGGCCAAGGCCGCTGACTGTCAAAGTTTTGCCGGCATGGCTCGCAAAAAGTGTGAAGCGTGTGACGTGGGATAAGCGGACGGCGTGCGAAGGATCACACTCTAGTGCTTAATGCCGCGGCGGCTCAACCCCCAAGCGGGCGCTCCGTCGACTTTTTCTCACTGCGGGCCTCTCTCCTCGTTCGGCCCTGGCCTCCGCTCGACAGGCGTCGCTGCGGCCGGCGGTCGCGCAGAGTGCTCATGCTTTTGTAGAGCACCCTGCTAGCTGGCTCGAATCCGCATCAGTGCATCTTGAGCCGCCCGCGCCACGTCCGGATCTGGCTCTTTGGCGGCCGCCTCCAAGAGAGGAAGACTGCGGAAGGAGCGCAGGTTGCCGAGCGCGATGAGTGCCTGCACCCGTGGTGCGAGGTGGTCGTCGCCGGCCGCTCGCTCCAACAAGTCGACGGCCCAGGAGTCGCCGGCCGCCTCCAGGCTGAAGCAGCCGATGCGCTGGTGGATCTCACCGCTGCTGCCCAGCGAGCGCTGGATGGCGCTGCGCAGGGGCTCGGTTACCTCACGGGAGGGTGCTTCATGGTAGCACTGAGAGGCAAGTACCAGATCGCGTTCCAGCAAACCACGGATTAAGTTCGAGCTGTCTTCCAACATTCCACTAATGAAAACCAAGGCGCCGTGAAAGGGACCTCCCTTCAGGTTGAGGGGACGATCGTCCAGCGAGGCATCGTAGATCCACTCGGCCGGTTCGATGAGATCCAGAATCTCGGGAATGCCGTTCCCGCGCAGGGCGTAGGCGGTGAGGAACTCTTGAATCGCCAGATTGGGAAAAGAGAAGGCGTGGGGTCCTCTCAGCAATCGGGTTTTGTTGAGCGAAGCGAGAAGCTCTTCCGAACCGAATCGGTTATCGAACCAGCTGTCGAGTCCTTCGCTTCCACCTTCCATGTGCTCCCGTCGAAGCGATGTCCTACCTGAGCGACTCATTCTCAGCGCCAGGGCGGGTAGGACGGTCTCCCGGACGTGCGGCGAGAGTGTCTGACCCGCTACTTGGAAGAACGCCGCAAAGAGACCGGTGCGGGTGGAGGGCACACTCGAGCCCTCCCTCCACAGCCTGCGCGCCATGGCCAGAACCTGCGGGTTCGCGCCTTGAGAATCCATGGCCTGAACGAGCTGGCGATAAAGGACGCGAGCCTGCTCCACCCTCATCGCCTCACCTTCCACCAGGAAATCGGTCGCCTCCCATTCGGCGAAGGGAAGAACCTCGAACCAGTTGGAGATCTCGAGGGGGACCGGTACCGGCCGGCGGGCGGCGACGACGAAGCGGTTCTGGGGAAAGCGTCGCATGAAGGTATTGAGCTCCCCAGTGAGTCGCTTGGCGGAATCGGCGCTCATTTCGTCCAGCCCATCCATGAGGAAGAGGAACCGCCCCTCGTCCAAGTCGCTGCGAAACAGCTTGCCATCGAATCCCTCGGCCACGAAATCCAGCAACTCGGTGCCGGGAGGTAGATCGGAAAGGGATAGGTGAATGGGAAGAGGAGACTTGACGCTGTAGGAGAGAATCGGTTGGGCGGAGTCATAGAAGAGCTTGAACAGAGTCATGCTCTTGCCCGAGCCCGGCCCCCCCAAGACCAAGATTCGCTGGAAACGACGGGCCAGCTCCATCGCGTCTTGAGGCCGCCCCAGGAAGTCGGCGGCGTGAAGGTACGACGTGAGCGGGTCTTGGCGCGGCATCCATTTGAAAAGCTGTCGCACGTATCGCTCCGGCTTCGGCCATATGCGATTCAAGGTCTCGCGGAGCTTCCGGCGGTAGCGACCCTCGGAAAGCTCATAGACCTGACGAACCCGCTCGCCGGCGCGGCTGTGAAAAACCACCGCCTCTTTCCGCGAAAGAGACAACGCCGGCGCCAACCAGGTACTCTCCAGCGGAAAGAAATCACTCACCTCGCGGCGCGCATCCGAGAGACAGGCGTCCACCGGCTTCAGCGACGCCAAGGAACGGTAGAAGGACTCCACGAATCGAACCGCTAAGTCCTCCGGTCTCAAACCACTGAGAGTCAGAAGGGCTGGGATGTGCTCCAGTAGATGTCCGGCGAGCTCCGGGCCCACGCCGATAACGCCCTCTCCGCCACTGAAAACCATGAGCCGCGCACTTCCGTCCTGAAGGAGGTCCCCCACTTCAGACGGTGCCAGGTGGTCGCTCCGCCGGTTGGGGTCCGCGAGCCCGACGCTGGCCTCCCCAGACGACCACCGACTGGTCGCCAGGAGGTGCAAAACGTCGACGTTACGTCGCAGAAGACTCTCCAGCCGATCACGCGTCAGGCACTCCGCGCCTAAGCCGCGGCCCTCTTCCCGAACCGAGATCAGCCCTTCCCCTTCCAGCCGGCGGAGGGCCTCGCGCACCGCCTCCGCCTCCGCCCGGATCCTCGGGGCGTCTTTGTCGTTGGCATACTCGGCGGCCAAGAGAACCTTGAGGGGAAGCTCCAATGGGACGGAGGGCGGCTCCTTCGCTTGTTCGAGGAAGCGAACGAGCGTCGTCTCCCGGGAGTTACCCAAGAAGGTTCCGCG
>DATDRI010000166.1:0-3005 GCA_035291825.1 Vicinamibacteria bacterium
GATGGCAATCAGGCCGGGGAATAGGGCCTTTTCCGATCGAAGTTGGTGGGGAAGGTACTCCACATAGAAAATTTTGTTGAAAGCACTCGGTCGAAGATAGTCGAGCGGCTCCGCGGAGAACTGAACCACGTCCTCGTAGCGACGGTAGTAACCCTGATCCGCTCGATTGCGCTGGTAGGGAAGGAAAAAAGGCAGCGCGACCAGGGCCACTCCTCCCGCGGCGGCTGCCAGCGACAAGACCTTTCGGCGATCCAGGAGAGACCGGCCGACGAGGATCAGGACAATCGCGAAAAGCGTCAGAGCCAGAGCGAGGTACATCGCGTAGTAGTTGCAGGAAAGAATCTGAAGGGTGGCAAAGACCGCGGCGACGGCCAGCTGGCGGGGACGTCCCTGCCGAAGAAAGCGATACAGGTACAAGAAGACGAACGGAAACCACTGATAGCTCAAGAGCTGGATGTGGAGGAGCTGGAGAAATCGAAACGGAGCGGCGGCGTAGATCACTCCCGAGACGAGACCCGCCCATCGGCTTCCGGTGAGCTCGCTGACCAGCAGGTACATGCCAATTCCAGAAAGGAAGAAGGAGAGAACGATGGCGAAGTTGTAGGCGAATATCACATTGCCGGTCGCCAGGTAGGCCGGCGCGGCGATCAGAGCCACTCCGAACAAGTGTTCCGAGTAGGCCAGGGTGTCTTGCCGGGGGAAGAAAATGTTCGCGTCGAAGAGCGATAAAGGCTCGCGAGGAAGGATGTGGTAGTTCCAGGCGAGCGCCCAGAGATTCAGCAAGGAGTCCGGGCTGGGGCTGATTCCGTCCGCCATCCGAGGGAGGAGCGGCCAGGTGAGATAGGCGGTCAACGCCAGGAAGAAGACCGCCAGTCCCGCGCCGCGAGCGAGTGGATGGTTTTGGGACATTCCGGCACTAGTTCAGCTGCGCGCGCAGCAAGTGGGAGCCCCAGTCGGTAGAGAGCTCGAGAAACCGATCCTCGCCGTGGTTTTCCGTGGAGAAAGACCTCTCTTCTTCGTCGATCCAGACTCTGTCGGCCGTCCTTCCCCTCGGCAATAGAACGCTCAGGCTTCCCTCCGCCCCGGCGTTGGACTCGAAGAGCATGCTCAGTTGACTTCTGGCAGCATCGTAACGATATCGATATCGAACGAACGTATCGGTGGCCGGCTGGAAGAGCTGGATCTCTCCCGGCAGCTCACCCAAGCGGACCTTGAGCTGGAGCGATCCGGCGCTTAAGTACACTCCGAAGAGTCCTTGGAAGGATGCGGCGCCCAGGGCACCCGCGCTTCCCGCGTAGTTTCGGCTTCCCCGACCCCTGCCGTCCAGGGCTTGCCACTCGTGGAGGCCTCCATTCCCAGCGACCTTACGGGCGATCTGAACGAGGTGCCGCCGCGCTCGCTCCGAGAAGCCTCTCTCGAACTCCGAGAGCACGAATCTTCCCCCGAACCAGTCCCATTGTCCGCCGTTCTGATAGCTGTAGGCGTCCCGCATCAAGGGATGTGCGAAAAAGTCCAGCGGGTAAGCGGGCAGAAGGGAGCCCGATACGGTGGAAAGGCCCAGCTCGGCTCGGCGCTCCTCGGCACGATCGAAGATACTCCGCGCCTGGGCATCGTCGGCAATTCTGTAGAGAACCGCCAAGGCGTTGCCGCCCATGGCGAAGACATTCGCGTCATCCCACCAGCCGGCAGTGAGAGCGGGCGTGACGACGAGGTGCATGCGGTAGTAGCCCTTATCCTCCTGCCATAGATATTTATTGATGCTCTCCCTGACCTGTGTTGCCCGGTGCCGCCAAGAGTCGGCTGGTGACGTTTCTCCGAGGGCTCCGAACATCTCGGCCAGTTTCTGCGACGCGGAAAAGAACTGGCAGTTGGTATAGAGACCGACGACTCGAGGCGTAGCCTCATCCAGGTAGATGGCTCGCGCGTCGGGGTAGATGGTGCTCACGTCGCCCCAATCGGCGCTGAAGCCACTGACGATCAAGCCGGATTCGGGATCGATTCTCTCCCGAGCCAGATAATCGAGCCCGGACGCCAGACGATCGATCAAACGGACGCCTTCGATCTCTTTGCGCAGCCAGGCGCGATCCCCGGTCGTCTGGAAGGCGTCATGAGCGGCGATCACCGCGCTACTCTCCTGATCCGCCTGGACGTCGTTCTTGTCGGCCGATAGGACACTCTCTCCCCATCCGAGAATTTCCTTGGTCTTGGGAGCGTGGGAGGCGAAGTGAGAAGGCGGCCCGGCGGCGATCCAGTCGTAGAGCTGGCCGTCGCTTTGTTGGTGCGAGAGGTGCTCTTCGAGCCAGCTGGTGAGGTAATCGGCTGGATAATAGAACCGGGTGACGGGAATCAGCGTGGCGCTGTCCCGCAGCCAGACTTGGGGATAGGACTCTCCGGCTCCGAAACCCTTGACCTCACCCAGACGGCCGGGAAAACTTCTCCGGTTGGCTTCCAGGGTCGAGCGAAACAGGGTCTGCATCCGGTACAGATGCTCGTTTCCGACGCGAAATCCGCTGGTGTGACGAGGTGGCGTCGTGAAGGAAGAGTCGGTGGTGGGAACGGGGGAGACTCGGGAAGAGACCCAGATGGCGCCCGCCATGCAAAGCGCGATGGCCACCAACCGACCGAGGATGAAGCGTCTCGACACCTTTTCCCTTCTTGTTCCGCGACCAGTCTAGGATGGATACGCCGGACGGAGCAAAACCGCCTTCCGGCAAGACCCTGCCTCTGCTGGGACACGGCCTGCATGTTGACTGGCCGCCGTTCGCTGAGGCAAGCTGGGCGCGAAAGCATGAAGAGCAGAGCCCGCCTCGGCCCAGTCAGGTGCGTCTTCTTCCTGTCGTCCCATCGCTCGGCCTCCACCGATTACTAAGGTGAAAGACTTTACAATGCGCGACCCCCCTCATCCAGGCGAGGTCTTGCGTGAGCTCTACTTGGAGCCACTCGGAGTAACGGTGACGGAGGCGGCAAGAAGGCTAGGTGTAACCCGCAAAACGCTTTCTGAGCTG
>DATDRI010000167.1:0-8587 GCA_035291825.1 Vicinamibacteria bacterium
AAGCCGCTCCGCGCGAGCCCTACCACCAGGACCCGGCGACCCCGGTAGTCTTCGCTGCCCATCCGCGTTCCGCCCTCTCATTTACCTCAGCTTCAGCGTCGTGAGACTGGCGAGCGCGAAGATGATGGCAACGATCCAAAACCGAATGATGATCTTCGGCTCCTTCCAGCCCTTGAGCTCGAAGTGGTGGTGCAGAGGCGCCATCCGAAAAACCCGCTTGCCGGTCAGCTTGAAGGACGCGACTTGAATGATCACCGATAGAGCCTCCACCACGAACAAGCCACCCACCAGAATCAAAAGCAACTCCTGTTTGATCAGGAGAGCCACCGTTCCGATGGCGCCGCCCAGTGCCAACGATCCTACGTCGCCCATGAAGACCTGAGCCGGGTAACAGTTGAACCACAGAAACCCGAGGCTAGCCCCCACCATGGCGCCGCCGAAGATGGTGAGCTCCCAAATCCGCGGGATGTGGATGAGGTCGAGGTAGGCCGAGAACTGTACGTGACCGGTGACATAGGTCAGCACGGTATAGGCGGCCGCCGCGATCAGAACACTACCAATCGCCAAACCGTCCAGTCCATCCGTGAGATTCACGGCGTTGGAAGCCCCCACCATCACCAACACGGCGAATGGAACGAAGAACCACGAGAGATCGGGTCTTATCTCCTTGAAGAACGGGAACAGCAACTCGGTGCTGAAAGCGCCTCGATGGGAAAGTGCCACCAGGAACGTCGCCGCCGCCGTGGCCACCGCGATCTGGAGAGCGAGCTTGGAGCGCACGGTGAGTCCCGCCGAGCGCTTACCAACGAGCTTCAAGTAATCGTCCGCCAGACCAATGGCGCCGTAACCGAGAGTGGTGGCCAGGGCGATCCAGACAAACACGTTTCCGAGGTCGGCCCAAAGGAGGGTGGGCACCACGATCGCCACCAGAATCAACAGCCCTCCCATGGTGGGAGTTCCGGCCTTCAACTGATGGCCCTCCGGTCCTTCCTTTCGGATGTGCGCGCCGATTTGGAATTGCTGCAGGCGTCCGATGAGCCGGGGACCCAGCAGCAGACTCAGCACCAGCGCGGTGAGCGTGGCGCAGGCAGTCCGGAATGTGACGTAGCGGAAGACATTGAAAACGCTGAAGTCCGTATGGAGCGGATAGAGAAGATGAAACAACATTAGTCCGACTCCGCGGTGAACCGGTCCCGCAGCACGGCCAGAGCCGCCTCCAGAGCGACGCCTCGTGAGGCCTTGAGCAGCACCACGTCTCCCCACCCTGCCCGGCGGGCGAGAATGGCTCCCGCCTCCGCGGCATCGTGGGCGGTAACCAGCTCCGTCTCCGGCATACCGGCGCGACGAGCACCCTCCACGATGAGAGTCCCCAACCGGCCCACGCCGATGAGAAGAGATAATCCGCTCTCGGCGGCTCGGCGGCCGCACTCGAGGTGAAGCAACTCGGCACGCTCGCCGAGCTCCAACATGTCCCCCAACACCGCAATGCGCCGCGCTCCGTCTTCTTTCGACAGAGAATCAAGCGCCGCGCTCACCGCCGCCGGATTGGAGTTATAGGTCTCGTCGATCACCAGCGGGCCGGTCTGAAACAGAATGCGCTCTCCTCTATGGGGCGCCGGCCTTAGACCGCGAAGACCACCCGCCGCCTCCACCAGGGAGATGCCGAGCGCGTGGGCGACGGCCAGTGCGGCAAGAAGGTTGTACACGTTGTGCGCTCCATGGAGAGAGGCTCGAACCTCCGCACTCTCGGTGTTGATCCCTGCCATGAAACGCAACCCTTCCGGTGTTCTGGTGATCTCCCCGGCCCTGAGCTCCGCCGCTTCCCCCACTCCAAAACGCATGTGCCGGCCGGAGAACCGACGGGCCTGCTCGAGGACCAAGGGATCGTCCGCATTGACGACGGCGATCGCCCCCTTCCCTAAGCCAGCGAAGAGCTCCCCTTTCGCCTTGGCAATCGCTTGGAGAGACGGAAAAAACTCCCGATGGACTTCCGCCACGTTGAGGAGGACTCCCACGTCGGGAGCGGCGATCTCGGTGAGACGGGCGATCTCTCCCGGCGCGGACATTCCCATCTCGAGGACCGCGGCTTCTTCGTCTTTGAGCCTCAAGATCGACAGGGGAAGGCCGTAGAGATTGTTCAGATTCCCTTCCGACTTGAGCACGCGGAACCGAACCGCCAAAGCCGCCGCCGTCGCTTCCTTCGCCGTGGTCTTGCCCACGCTTCCGGTTATCGCCGCCACCTTGATTTTCGCCGACCGACGGACCCCGTTGGCCAGGTTCTGGAGCGCCACGGCCGTGTCTTTCACGTGAATCCTCACGCCCTCTTCGCCCTCGGCGGTCTCCGGTAGGGGCTGTGACACCACCGCCCCTACCGCTCCGCGCTCAAGGGCCTGCGTCACGAAACGGTGTCCGTCGAAACGATGTCCAACAATGGCAAAGAACAAGCCTCCCGGCTCGATGGTGCGTGAGTCGATGGAGACCGACTCGATCGGCGTTTCCGCCCGGCCCGACGTGAGCCTTCCTCCCGTGAAAGAAACGACCTTTGCTGCGGTCAGCTCCACTAATCTCCTAGTTGCTGTTGAGCGGCTGCATGCGCCGCGTCAAGATGCCGCGCACCACCTCTCGATCGTCGAACGCAATCACTCGTTCCCCGATGAGCTGGTAGGGCTCATGGCCTTTCCCAGCCAACAGGACGACGTCCCCCGGTTCGCTCAGTGAAACAGCAAGGGCGATGGCCTTGCGACGGTCCGGCTCGATTCTAACCTCCGCCTGGCACCGTGGTCCTTTGGTGCCGAGCTCGATCTCCCGGATGATGGCAAGCGGGTCTTCGTTCCTCGGATTGTCCGATGTCAGTACCACCACATCGGACAGGCGAGCGGCTACCGCTCCCATGAGGGGACGCTTGGAGCGATCCCGGTCACCGCCGCACCCGAAGACGGTAAGTACCTTGCGATGCGGAAGAGCGAGGGTCGCCTCCAAAATGTTGCGTAGCGCGTCGTCGGTGTGGGCATAGTCCACCACCACGTGGAAGGGCTGTCCGGCTTCGATCAGCTCGTATCGTCCCGGTACGTCGCCGACCTGCTCGAGCGCTCTCAAGACGTCTGCCGAGTCGAGCCCCAAGGCGCGCGCCGCCCCATAGGCGGCGAGGAAGTTCAAGGCGTTGTGACGACCCACCAGTCGGCTACTCGCTTCCCGAACCGCGTCGCCATCGCGAAAGCGCAGCCTCAGCCCATCGAAACTGGCTTCCAGATTCTCCATACGCAGCTTGGCCTCCGGCGAGAACCCGTAAGTGAGCACGGATGCGCCCAGGGTCTCCGCCAACCGTCGGCCATAGGCGTCATCGAGTCCTATCACGGCTGTCCCGCCGGCACGAAGATGGCGCTCGAACAACAGCCGCTTGGCGGCGAAGTAGTCCTCCATGTCGCGGTGAAAGTCGAGGTGGTCACGGCTCAGGTTGGTGAAGACCGCACACTCGAACTCGGTACCTTCCAACCGGCCGAGAGCCAGTCCGTGAGAAGAAACTTCCAACACGCCGAAGCGGCAACCCGCCTCCACCGAAGCCTTCAGGAAGACCTGCACCTCGGGCGCCTCGGGAGTCGTATGTCGCGCCGGGCGACTGTGGGAGCCCACACGGTGCACCACCGTTCCCATCAGTGCAGAAGGTGGTGCGAGTCTTTGAAACACTCCATCCAACAAGAAGGAAGTCGTCGACTTTCCGTTGGTACCGGTCACACCCACTAGCCGCAGATGCTGTGACGGTTGGCCGGCGAGCCTGGCGGAAAGAAGACCCGCCGCGCGCCGGGCATCTTGGGTCCGCACCCAGGTGATATCGGTTTTCCCCGGAGCTTGCTCACTGATCACCGCGACCGCTCCTCTTTTCCTCGCCTCTTCGACATAGCGATGCCCGTCCGTCCTCTGGCCCTCGATGGCCACGAACACGAACCTCGACTCCACCTGTCGGGAGTCGACGGTCACTCCCTTGACTTTCGGAGTGAGATCTCCCCGGACCTCCTGTACGGTGATAGCCGACAAGAGCTCCTCGAGCCTCATCGGACACCGCCTCCCAGAAAGACCAGGCAGCGAGAACCGGGGTCGACCGGCGCTCCCGCCGGTGGATCCTGATCGATGACCCAACCCGATCCCACGATCTCCGGAGAAAGACGGGCGGCGATGAGACGCGCCACCGCGTCCCGCGCCGGCAGCCCTTCCAGCGAGGGCATCAGTCTCTTCAACGAGACTGGTGATCCAAAAGCGACCCGCGCTACCGGAATCACTGGCGATGACGGCGCGTCGTCTGGCTCGAAAGGTTCTTGACGCGGCCAGCGGGAGGCGAGCCGCAACGTCCGAACCCCCCCGACCGCAGGTACGTCCGGTGGCACACCCAGAACGCGGAGGCTTCTCTCGACGATGCGGGCGAAGACGGCCGCCGCTCGCGCGCCGGAGTGATCTCCCTGAGGCGAATCGAGAACCACCAGCGCCGTCAACTCGGGGGCTCGGGCGGGGGCAAACCCCGCGAAAGAAGCGACGTAATCCGTCTTCGAGTACCCACCCCCCGGCGCCGCCTTCTGGGCGGTCCCGGTCTTGCCCGCCACCGTGAAGCCCGGTATCGCGGCGCGGGTGCCGGTGCCACTCTCCACGACTCCTACCATAAGGTCGGTGAGTCGAGCGGCCGTCTCCATGCTAATCACTCGCCGCACCGGAGAGGGAGAGGATCTGCGCAGAGGCTCTCCGATCGGCGAGCGAATCTCTCTGACCAGGATGGGCCGCATCAGGTAACCAGAAGCTGCCACCGCGTTCACCGCTGCCACCATCTGCAAAGGCGTGACCGCGATTTCCTGCCCAAATGAAATGGCGGCCAGCGTCTGCGGCCGCCATTGGGAGACATCCCGGACGATCCCTCGGCTTTCCGCCGACAAACCCACGCCCGTCGTCTCCCCGAACCCGAAGGCCCGTACGTAGCGCTCCAACCGCTCCGCGCCCAAACGCTGACCGATCCGGATCATTCCGACGTTGCTCGACTCTTTCAGAACTTCACGAAAGGTGAGGACGTCGAACACTTTGTGATCGCGAATGATGCGTTCCCCGACAAGAATTTCACCGCGCCCGCAGTCGATCCGTTCGTCTTCGCTCACCACACCTTCTTCGAGTGCGGCGGCAGCAGAGATGATCTTGAAGGTCGAGCCGGGCTCGTAGGCGTCCGTCACCGACCGGTTGCGCCAATGACCGGCGGGATAGTCTCCGTAGCGGTTGGGATTGAAGCCCGGTACCGCTGCCATGGCCAAGATCTCTCCCGTCTCCGGCCGCAACAGGATGGCCACGCCGCTCTTGGATCCACTCTCACCCACCGCCTTTTCCAGCTCGGTCTCCGCAATGTACTGGAGCGTTTCATCGAGCGTGAGAAAGATGCTTCGGCCGGGTTGGGGGCCTTTTTCCACGCGAGAGGCGGCGGGACGGTTGCGGGCGTCGGTCCAGATGATCTGCTGACCGTGCTCTCCCCGTATCTCCTCTTCCAAAGAATACTCGATGCCACTCATGCCCTCGTTGTCCATCCCAACATAACCGAGGACGTGAGCGGCCAACCGGCGTTTGGGATAGAAACGACGGGTCTCGGGAAGGAAACTCACTGCCGAGAAACCAAGGTCCCGAACGCAGTGGGCTGCCGAGGGATCCACTTTCCGATCCACCCATAGGAAGCTCTTATCGCTCCTCAAACGGACCGCCAGATCCGCCGCCTCCACCGGGAGGCAGTGAGCCAGCGCGCTGGCCGTCCGGTCGGGATCGTCGATGGCGCGGGGGACCGCGTACACCGACTCCACGCCGACACTCACCGCCAGCGGTCGCCCGTTTCGGTCGTAGATAGTTCCCCGAGTCGGATCGAGCTTCATGGTGTGGCTCTGTTGGATCTCGGCTCGCTCCTGCAGAGTGGAGCGAAGAAAGATCTGGAGGTAGACGAGCCGCCCTACCAGCCCACTCACCCATAACGTGCTCAGAAGAGCCAGCAAGGTCACCCGGAAGCGAGCTCGCGCCAGATTACGATTACGCTCCACCACCTACTCCATCTCCTGGCCGTCCGCTCTAGCGGTGTAAGACTCGATAACGACGACCTGGCCATCCGAGGGAGCCATCATTCCCAGCTCGCCGGTGGCGATCGCTTCAATGCGATCCGGCGAGGCAAGCGAGGCCTTTTCCAGAGAGAGCTGTCTCTGGATCTGCATGAGGTACTCGCGCTCCTGCCTCTGTTCTTCCATTCGATAGCCATTGCGGATCATCTCGAAATGCTGCCATCCGTAGGCCAGTACCGCTGCCGCCAGAAGAAGAGCGGTGACCGCGACCATCACCAGTTGTCGGTTCCTCTCGCGATCGACTTGCCTCACCAACCGTTCATTGGCCACCCGTCGGCTGATTTGATAGCGGCGATTGGCCATGTCAGGACACTCTCTCCAATGCCCTCAGCTTCGCGCTGCGAGCCCGGCGATTTGCTGCCACTTCTTTGTCGCTCGGACGAAGAGGCTTGCGGGTCAAGATACGGAGGTGCTCCGAGCGCGCCTTCTCTCGGAACCCCCACTTCACCGCCCTATCCTCGAGCGAGTGATAGGAGATGACTACCAGCCGGCCTCCCGGTGCGAGTCGCGCGCTAGCCGCCTCGAGGAACGCCTCGAGTGCCTCGATCTCCTGGTTGACCGCGATACGCAGGGCCTGAAACGTGCGGGTCGCGGAATCGATGGCTCCCCGCCGGGCGGGGCCCAGCACCGAATGCACCGCCCGTCGCAGATCGGCGGTTGTCCTTATCGGACGCCGGGCGACGATGCGACGCGCGATGGCTCGGGCTCTTCGCTCCTCACCGTAGTTGAAGATGAGATCGGAGAGTTCTCGCTCATCGAGATGGTTGAGAAGCTCGCCCGCCGTCTTACCCGAATTGCGGTCGAATCTCATGTCGAGCGGTCCTTCCGCCGAGAAAGAAAAACCTCGTTCCCCATCATCTAATTGAGCGCTGGAAAGACCGAGGTCCGCCACGATGCCGCTCGCCGAGTCGACGCCCTCCCGGTCGAGGTGGACGGCCAACTCCGCGAAAGTACCGTGCCGGAGCCGCACCCGATCACCGAAACGTTCCAGTCGCTGGCCCGCCAGCGCAACCGCGGCCGGATCGCGATCCAAGCCAATCAGCCGACCCGATGGCGAAGTCGCTTCCAGGATGGCGGCGGCATGACCACCAGCGCCCACCGTCGCGTCGACGTAGACACCGCCTGCCTGGGGCGCCAACAGGGCCAACACCTCCTCCAACAGTACCGGCCGATGCGGCGGGTGGGGAGAATCGGCGCGACGATCTCGGTGTGATCCCGTCCTCATGTTCAGCTGGATGGCGATGTCCGCCCGAACGATTTCCATAGCCAATCAGATTCCAAACTCGGCCAGGGCGCGGCCGTCTTCCTCGGTGAACGGCTCGCCCTTCAGCTTTTCCACGAAACGCTCGTGATTCCAAATCTCCAGGAAGTTGTACTTGCCCAGAACATCCACGCTCCCGCTCATCTGTGCCGTCTCTCGCAGGAGAGAGGGAATGAGGAGCCGGCCCTGCTTGTCGCGCGTGGTGGCTTGCCCGAAAAAATGCACCCGGTCGAGAAAGCGCGTCTTAGACGGATGCGCTCCCGGTATGGTCTGCAGCTTGCGCTCGAGCTCGGTCCAGACTTCCATCGGATAGACCCGCACGTTGTGACCGCTGAGGCTGGTGACGAACACCTCAGGCCCATAGTTCGCGTCCAGAAGCTGAAGAAACCCGTTGGGTATCTTGATCCGGCCCTTGTCATCGACACGAGCCGGATGGTTCCCCCGGAGCACCGAGACCTCCTGAGACTGAGACCCCGTCTTGCCCTTTGAAATCTGGGCTAAGTAGAGATCTCTAGACCACTTTGTTCCACTTTACTCCACTTGAAATCCTAGAATACGCGTGCACTTCTTGTCAAGCTCTAAGTAGCAAGGGTTTACGGGAGCGTGGGGAAAAACCTACGTTCAGAAAGCATCTTCGCCGCGGGGCACTGCCGCCTCTTCCTTCGGCTTGTCCAGGAGAGGACCTACGCCTTCCCGACGGCCTCGCTTCGGCTGGCGACCGCGCTGACTGAGGGGCCTTCGCGCTTCGTCGGCTTTTTTCACTGTGGGCCTCACTCCTCGCTCGGCCCATGAACTCTGGCGCCCTCACTCCTCGTTCGGGCGCTCGCCGCTCCGTCGGCTTTTCTCAGTTCGGGCCTCACTCTTCGTTCGGCCCTGGCCTCCGCTCGACCGGCGTCGCTTCGGCCGGCGACTGCACGCATAGTAAAATGCCGTTCCGATGAAAGCGGGAATTCTGGGCCTTTTGGGGTCAGGCCGTCGGACACTCTTTTCCCTGTTGACGCACGCCGTCGCCTCGAGCTCGGGCCGTGAGGCTCAACTGGGGGTTCTCAGGATTCCAGACGAGCGGCTGGAAGAATTGAGTCGCTTGCATGCATCACGGAAGACCGTTCCAGCGACCATACAGTTCGTCCTCCTCCCGGGTTTGGTGAAAGGTGAATCGGAAAAACTGGATCTGCCCGCGCTCCGCTCGGTGGACGTGTTGGTT
>DATDRI010000168.1:0-3792 GCA_035291825.1 Vicinamibacteria bacterium
GGTGGAATCAATCGCGGCTGGGCCGACTACCGCGACCACCACCTCGGTCCGGAGCTCGACGACTTCGAGGACCTTCAATTCGCGCACAGCAACACTGTCGTTCGAATGCTGGGACCCGACGCCGCGTACGCCGTCTCGGAATACAGCCTGAAGGCGAGGATGGGAGAGCGCCAGGTCGACACCGGTGGACTCGAGACCCTGGTGCTCGTGAAAGAGAACGGCGCCTGGAAGATCCGTCACTCGCATACGTCGAGCCGCCGGCGTTAGCGGGACAAGTGAATGCGGTAAGAAACTCCTCGCCTGGAGAAGAGGGGAGCAATCGTGCGACGGAGGATCGGGTGGAGATCCATGGTGGCTCCCGTTGTGCCCGTGCCCGCGGTGCATGAACAGATGGACCACGGGGCACGCCAGGAGCAGAAGATACGGAAGTGCACCCAAGATGTGAGCTCGATGCTCCTCCCAGAGGAGAAACAGAGCCATTGCGAGAAAGAGGCAGGCACCCAACCAAAGGGGGATGGCCGCACGCTTCTCGTGGTGGCCATTGGCGGGTCCCGGAGTGCTCATGTTCCTGTCTCCCGTCCTCGGCGCGCTGCTTCAGCCGAGCGTTTCGATCACTCGGCGCAGTCGCGCCTCGGCCTCCTTCACCACGGGCTCGAGGGCGGGATTCCCCACGAGCTGGAACATGACTCTCGGATCGGCGATGGAAACGGTGGTGCCGCCACCCGGAGCCTCCTGAACGACGACGTTGCACGGCAGGAGAAGTCCGATTTGCGGCTCCACTTCCAACGCTCGTCCGGCAAGGGTCGGGTTGCAGGCGCCGAAGATCACATAACGGCGGAAGTCGACATCGAGCTTCTTCTTGAGTGTCTGCCTGACGTCGATTTCCGTGAGGACGCCGAACCCTTCGGTCATGAGGGCTTCGGTAACCTTCCGCACGGCGCCGTCGAAAGTCTCGTTCTCTAGCGTCTTCTCATATCCATAGGTGAGGTCGCTCATGAGACCGCCTTACTTCTCGTGGGGGGCAGGATCTTTCTTCGGCGATCCCATCGCTTCCTTCATCATCGGGCATTCCATAGCCTGCTCGCTCTCCTCCATCATTCCTTTACGCATGTGCTGCATCATGTGCTTCATCATCTCCGGTTGCATGGCCATCATCCCGCCCACGGTCTTCTTGCGCTGCTCCGCCATTTCGGTCACGACCCGGGCAAGAGCCTCGACCTTGGCTTCCCCCTGGGCGGCGTTCATCGCAGCGATGAGCTCATCGAGCTTTGCGTCTCCCGAGCGCATCTCCGACATCATCCGTTCGCGATCCGCCATCATGGCCTGGCACTCCGGCATCATCTGAGCGCCCATTTCGCCGTGCTTCTGATGCGCGTGGGATTCCTGGGCTTGCCCTCGCGCCACGAGAGGGCCGATCAAAAGCGCGAGCGGTAGAGCGTACGTGAAGACCAGAGATCGATTCATGACGTGCATGGAAACCTCCTTGGTTCGTTCGGAATCATCGATAAATCCATTGGCAAGACGCGTGCCAGAGCGACGGGACCAGGAGTGAGCGACTTAGTAGGCGTAGTCCGTCGGGATTGCTGGAAATCACGGCTTCGCTGCTGGAGATCCAACAATTTCTCTCGTTGCTCTGCATTGTTCGGTAGCCCTTGAGGAGGTCGGTCGCCCGGATCAGCGTGCTCTCGGAATCGGCGGTTTCCGAAGTCATTGAGGCGGCGCGGCCAGGTAACCAGGCCGGAATCGCGCGAGCAGCTTCGGCCGGCGGATCTCGACATACAACTCGTGCCATCGGCCGTCGAGCCCGTGTTCTGTTGGTCCATAGGTGAGGACGTACAGGCAGCGGAGCTCCTGTGACAAGCGGCCGAAGGTTTCCCGAAGTGCGGGGTTCAGCGGGCGGCCGGCCTGCTGTATGTCGGCGACGAAAAGGGCGCGCCCTCCCGTGCTGCTGGCCAGCTCCCTCAGCCGATCCTGGTCCATTCCTCGAGGGGTCGCTCGCTTCGGACGGGGGAATACTCTTGAGAGCAGACTGCGCTTGGACTTTTCACCCAGTCCCACCGTGTAGACGGGTACGCCAGCGACTTTGGCCGCTCTGATCGCCTGGTGAGCTGTATTCTTGCTGGAGTTGTCGAATCCATCACTCAGGACGACCAGCACCGGTCTCCCGTCGTCGTTCAGGACGAGTTCATTGAGCCCTTCAACCACGGCATCATAGAGAGCCGTGTTGCCGGAAGGGTTTAGTTGTGAGAGCGAGTCCCGCAGGCGCCGGCGATCCAGGGTGAGGCTCTGAAGGCGCTGGACGTCGTCGCTGAAGCCCTGGACGAAAGCGCGGTCGCCAGGCCCTAGAGTCTCCAAGAATTGAAAGAGAGCGAGTCGCAGGCCATCAATTTTTTTCGTTCATGCTTCCGCACAGGTCGATGACCAAGCCGATGATGAGCGGTGCTTCGTGGCTGAGCAATGTGTTGGTGCTCTGTTCGACTCCATCCTCGAACAAGCGAAAATCCGGTAGCGCGAGGTCGCAGACCATCCGGCCGTTATCGGTGGTCACGGTGATGGGAACGAGCACTTCATCGACGGCAACCCGAAATCGAACTGCGTGCCCAATGTTGACAGACTCGCGGTTCCGTCGTTGGACTTGCGCGGCATCCGCGACGAAACTCTCCGAACAAACCCAGAGCGCCAGCAGGGTCGTCCCTATCCCCAAGAGAGCGGCTACGCGGCTCTTGTTGTGATCGACGCAGGCGATTCGCGGGCGAACTACGTTCCTTGGGAATCGGGAACCCGCCATGTGGTTCTCCAGGCATCCGTCGCTTTCATCGATGAGTTCATGGCAAGACGCGTGCCAGAGCGACGGCGACCAGGGGGGAGCGAGTTCGTTGGTAGGCGCCTTCCACTCGACCGCGGGAGGCCTACCCTCGGACTTCGGCCTGAGACTCGCGCCCGAAGCGCCGAATGATGAGGTTGTCGTCGCTTCCATTCCGACGTGGCCGGCTCTTGAGTTGACTCAGGCAGGAGCGTGGGCCGTGCGTCATCGTTCGATAACCATCAACTCCTGCCTGCAATGCAACAGTCCCCGGGCTTCGTTCAATCAACTGACAGGAAGTCTCGCGGAGAAGCTCTGAATTTCGCGGCACAGGAGGGGCAACATACGGGATAGTGGGCGCCTCGATAGGCTACTTCGAGGATCCGGTCGTCAGGACGCACAGCCTTCAAACACACTCGGCATCGTAACGAGCCTTGGACTTCTGGCTGGTGCACCGCCCCCACTCGAGTTCTCTCAGAGGTTTGATGCTTCATAAAACGCCTCCATTACGAAAGCCAAGATCGGCGTTTGCCTTCTCAGCGCCCGTCCGCAAACTAGAACACGTGGACGACGTTTTCCCCCTTGACTTCAATCCTTGCCACGTGGTTCATGCCGCCCTCGCTGCTGGAAAAAACCGCCGTTCTCGAAAACTCTTCGCCCGCGGGTTCGATCGCGCACTTGACTTCGCCGGCTACCTCTTTGATGCCCCTTTTGCCGAGCTCGGTGAAACGGACGTAGTGGCCCCCGTTCTCGACACGATGCTGGAAGCTGTAGAGGCCGGGTCTCAAGGTCAAGTCGCCGACTCTCGTCTCGACTGCGAAGGAGACCTCTCCTTTGTTGCCGACCTCCACCATCCCCTGCTGCTGCTCGTGCCCCTGCATCCCCTTCTGATGCTCTTGTCCCTGCTGCGGCTGGTGATGCTGAGCTCTGAGGACCGTGGCGCCCGTGATCGAGAAAAAGAATCCCATCGCACACCCGAGCGAGAACAC
>DATDRI010000169.1:0-6157 GCA_035291825.1 Vicinamibacteria bacterium
GGCACTCAATGATGGGGAGATCCGGATCCCCATTGAAGGGCTCGCGCAACTGAATCCCAAGGTACGCCGGGTTTTGCGCCATGAGCTGACGCACACATTCATCAATGCCCGCACCGGAAACAACTGCCCGACTTGGTTCCAGGAAGGCTTCGCTCAGCTGCGGGCAGATACCGCTCCCACCGGGATGTACGATTTCTTGATGGCAGCGAAGGAGTCCGGCGAGCTCCTGCCTCTGTGGAGCCTGGAAGGTCCCCTGCTCAGCTACTCCACCAACAAGGCCCAGCTGGTGTACTACCAGTCCCTAGCCGCCACCCAGTATCTCGTCGATAGGAAGGGAAGAGAGACGCTCAATCGCCTGATGGACCTACTGGCGCGGCGTCAAACCATGAACGACGCGCTCAACAAGGTCATTGGCCTCGACTATCAGGAGCTGCAAATCGCCTGGGAAGCGGATCTCGGTCGTTACCGACCCCAACCCCAGATTCTTCGCCAGCCCTAAACTACCCCCCGTTTCTCGACCCCCTGCCCTGGCCGTCGCGAAGAAGACCCTACATTTCCGTAGTGTTGGGACGTAGACTATTGCGGTTGTCCCGAAGCCTGTGCGTCCGCGCAGGCCCGAACATATCCAAAGAGGAGGAGAGGGTAATGAGAAACGCGATGCTATGGCTGAGGGTGCCGCTCCGGGCGCTGCCGCCACTCTTGGCGACCGCCGCCTGGCCGACCACCGCCTTCGCCCAGGAGAGTCCGACGGATACCGGCGATACCGCCTGGATGCTGACGAGCGCGGCGCTCGTCTTGGCAATGACGCCGGCGCTGGCCTTTTTCTACGGCGGCCTGGTCCGCAGGAAAAACATCCTTTCCGTCCTAATGCAGTGCTTCATGATCATTTGCATCGTGACCCTTCAGTGGGTGTTGCTCGGTTATTCGCTGGCGTTCGGTCCTGACGTGATGGGTTTGATCGGCAGCCTCGCTTGGCTAGGCCTGAAGGGAGTGGGGGCCGCGCCGAACGCCGATTACGCGGCGACGATCCCGCACACCGTCTTCATGTTCTACCAGTGCATGTTCGCGGTGATCACGCCGGCGCTGATCCTCGGCGCGTTCGCCGAGCGCATGAAGTTCTCGGCGTTCTGCCTGTTCATGCTGCTCTGGGCGACGGTCGTGTACGATCCCATCTGCCATTGGGTCTGGGCGGTCGGCGGCTTTATCCGCAACATGGGCGCGCTCGACTTCGCGGGCGGCACGGTAGTCCACATCAACGCCGGCATCGCGGCGCTGGTCTGCGCGCTGGTGCTCGGCAAGCGCCAGGGTTACCCGGGAAAGATCTCGCCGCCCCATAACCTCCCGTTCGCGGTGCTCGGAGCGGGCTTCCTCTGGTTTGGCTGGTTCGGGTTCAACGCCGGCAGCGCGCTCGGCGCCAGTAGCCTGGCGGGGAGCGCGTTCCTGGCGACGCACGTCGCGGCCGCATCCGCCGGTCTTACCTGGGCGATCCTGGACTGGAGGATCAACGCGCATGCAACGGTGTTGGGCATGATCACCGGCGTGGTTGCAGGGCTCGTCGCCATCACGCCCGCCGCGGGCTTCGTCGGACCGATCGACGCGATTTGGATCGGCATCGGATCGGCGATTGCCTGCTTCTTCTTCGTGGCGGTCATCAAGGTGAAGCTGGGCTACGACGACTCGCTCGACGTGTTCGGCGTGCACGGCATCGGCGGCATCTGGGGCGCCCTCGCCACCGGGCTGTGGGCCAGCACGGAAATCAACCCCGCCGGGGCCAACGGCCTTTTCTACGGCAACCCGGGCCTCGTCCTGATTCAGCTCAAGGCAGTGCTCGCCACGGCGATCTTTTCGGGGATCGTCACGTTTGTACTTCTCAAGATCCTGGACAGCGTGACGGGTATCAGGGTTTCCGAGCAGGACGAGCGTATCGGCCTCGACCTCACGCAGCACCGTGAGGCCGGCTATACGCAGTTGGATTAAGGAGGCGGACCATGAAATACATCATCGCGATCATCCAAGCCGACCGGTTGGACGAGGTCCTGGAGCGCCTGACCGAGAAGGAGATCCACCTCGTCACCGTGTCGAACGTCCTGGGCCGCGGCCGTCAGAAAGGCATTGCCGAGGTCTACCGGAGTCACACCGAGGCAGGAAGCCTGCTTCGGAAGGTGAAACTCGAGGTGGCGGTGAACGAGGAGTTCGTGCAGCCGACGATCGATGCGATTACCCAGGGCGCTCGCACCGGCAACATTGGAGACGGCAAGATCTTCGTCCTCGACCTGAAACAGTGCGTGCGTATCCGCACCGGTGAGACGCAGAACGTCGCCATCGGCTGATCGAGATTAGGCGGATCTCGGTCGTTACCGGCCGCGCCGGTAGACTACTCGGTGAGCTCGTGGGTGGCCGCGTTCGCCAAGCGCGGTGCCTCGGCGGCGGGATCCAGCCTCGTGGCGAGCTCTCCCACCCTCCGCCGAAACGCTTCCATATACTCTTCAGCCACCGGAGGCCCGGGAGGGAAGATCTGGGTCAGAGGGTTCACCGGCTTTCCGTAACGAACGAGCCGGAAATCCAGGTGGGGACCGGTGGCCAGGCCCGTCGAACCGACGTAGCCAACCACTTGCTTCTGCTCCACGCGGTTTCCGACCCGCAGTCCCTGGGCAAAGCGTGAGAGGTGAAGGTATTTGGACTCGTAACCCATGGCATGACGGATGCTCACCATTCTGCCACTGCCCCCTTGGGCGGAGATGTCGACCACCGTTCCGGCGGCGACCGAGTGTACGGGCGTCCCGGTGGGAGCCGCGTAGTCCACACCGAGATGCGGCCGGTGGGTCCCCAGAACCGGATGAAGGCGACTATAGGAGAACCGGGAGCTGATCCTTTCAAACTTGAGCGGCGTCTTCAGAAAGGCCTTGCGCATCGACTTCCCCTCCGCGTCGTAGTAACCCTTATGGCCGCTAGGGTCGTCGAAAAGGAAGGCAGCTAGTGTGGTGTCGCCGGAAACGTAACGAGCGGCCAGCAGATCTCCGTAGCCGACGAAGGCGTCATCACGGTACAGCTTTTCGACGAGCACCGAAAAACGGTCCCCCTGACGACTCTGAGTATAGAAATCGAAGTCCCAGGCAAAGACCTCCGCGAAGGCGACGACCAAGGCCGCCGACTCGCCCAACGACTCCATGCTGGCGAAGAGACTGCCCTGCAGCATGCCGTGTCGTGCCACCTCCCGGTGCTCTATGACAATGGACAGCTGTCCGGCGGCCCAGCCATCTCCTTCCGGCCGGACCTCGTACGTCTCGAGTAGACCGCGGTTGACCCTTATCGCCTCCACCTCGCCGGCGCCGGCGTAGCGGATCTCGACTTCGTCGCCGGGTTGCAAATGGCGGAGATTCAGATGGGGTGAGAGTGCCTCCGAGACCTGGTGCACCTGGTAAGGACTGAATCCATTGCGCTGCAGCAAAGCGGCCAGCGTCTCCCCCCGACCGATCCGATCGGGAAAGACGAGCCATGGTGTCTCGACCGGTTGGATGGTTAGGCTCTCCGGCTCCACTGGCGGCGGTGGTGAGGGCACGCCGGGCAGTGCCACCTGTTGCCAGGCCATGACCGCGAAGACACCTACCCCATAAAGTCCCAGGGAGGCGAACGAGAAGCGACTCAGCAGAAGAAGCGCCTTCCTCACGACCGACCGACGCCGCATTTTCTTCACGCTCGTCAGCCGGCTCCGTAGAAAGACAGACTCCGCTCCAGACCCTCGGAAAGCGATACCCGCGGCCGGTAGCCGAGCTCCTCGGCGACGCGGGTAATGTCCGCCTGGGAGTGGCGCACGTCGCCCGCTCGCTCCGACTCGTATAAAGGTTTCATGTTCGATCCGGCCAGCCTCGCCATGATCTCCCAGAGCTGGTTCAAGGAAGTGCGCTGGCCACAGCCCACGTTGTAGACCCGCCCCGCCGCCTGCGGCGCGTGACAGGCGGTGAGATTCGCGTCCGCCACGTTCTCCACATAGGTGAAGTCGCGAGTCTGTTCACCGTCTCCATAAATGACGGGACGCTTACCCGATACGATGGCGTCTATGAACCGGCCGACTACACCCGAGTAGTGGGAACTGGGATCCTGCCGTGGGCCAAATACGTTGAAGTAGCGTAGCGCGACGGTCTCCAGGCCGTGCAGACGGTGAAAGACCATGCAGTACTGCTCGGCGGCCAGCTTCGAGACCGCGTAGGGCGAGAGAGGCTCGGGCCGCAAGCTCTCTCGCTTGGGAAGCTCCTCGCTTGCCCCGTAAACCGAGGAAGAGGAGGCGTAGACGAAGCGGCGGACCCTGGCTTCCCGGGCGGAATGAAGCAGCATCAGGGTACCGGTAGCATTGGCGGCGTGCGACTCCAGAGGCCTGTCAATCGATCGAGGCACCGAGGGAATGGCTGCCTCATGGAAAACGAAATCGACCCCACGAACCGCCCGGTGGACCACCAGGGGCTCGCACACATCGCCCTCTAGCAGCTCGATGTCGGCGCGAACCTCCGCCAGGTTGGACTCTTTCCCGGTCGAAAGATTGTCCAACACCCGTACCTTTTCCCCTCTCGCGAGTAGCTGGCGCACCAGGCAAGACCCTATGAACCCGGCACCTCCGGTGACTAGATAGAGCCCCACTCGCCTCCCCGAAAAGCCATTGGATCGTTCAGACTGAGCAGATATCAGTGTAGGAGAGCCGCATGTGCCTCGTCAACTGCGACTTACGCCGTTCCCCGCGGCGTGGGTTCTTCAGTTCCGAGCGGCCCTATGTTAAGATAATTTGTTGGGAGACATCTTCACCGCCCGACCCAGGAGTTTTCTCATTGCAGGGAAGCCTTAGTCAGGAAACCCTTGCCGGTGTTATCCGCGGCCTCTACATCGACCGCAAGAGCGGCATCTTGCATATTCAGCGGGACGAAACGAAGAAGCGGATCTACTTCAAGAAGGGGTCGATGATCTTTGCCAATTCCGACGTCAACGACGACCGGATCGGCGAGTTCTTGATCCGCGGTGGAGCCATCGACCGGGCGTCCTTCGAGATGGCCGCCAAGGTGGCGAAGGAGACCGGGAAGCGCTTCGGCAAGACCATCGTGGAGATGGGATACATGACCGCCGAGGACATGCAGGCCCGGGTCACCGAGCAAATCCAGGCCATCATTTACTCGCTCTTCCTATGGCGGTCCGGCGATTGGAAATTGGAGCCTCACGAGGATCCCGTCGATGAGGACATCCGGCTGAATCTTTCCACCGCCGACATCATCCTGGAAGGAACCCGCCGCATGGACGACATCGAGGCCATCCGCCGCGACCTGGGCAGCCCGCAGCGTATGTTGCGGCACTCGGAGAACCCACTTCTACTCTATCAGAAGATCAGCTTGACTCCCTCAGAAGGTTTCGTGCTCTCTCGGGTCGACGGCGTTTCCTCCGTCGCCGACATCGCAGCCATCTCTCCCTTGGGCGAGGAGGAGACCATTCGTTGCATCTACGGGCTCGTCTCGGCGGGAGTGCTCGAGGTACAGCGCGCCGAGCGCGTGCCCGTCGCTCCCTCTTTGGAAGAGGAAGAAGAGAAGATCGATATCCCGATGCCCGAAGCGGAGACCCTCGACCGCGCCGCGGCCGCCCAGGCCAAGCCGACCGGCCCCTCCGCGGAGGAGCAGGCAATCCGAGACGACATCCTGGCCCGGCACGCCTCCCTTTCGACCGCAACCCTCTACGATCTTCTCGAAATCAGCATGAACGCCAGCCCGGCCGAGATCAAGAAGGCTTACTATGCGATGGCCAAGCGGTATCATCCCGATCGGCATCACTCTCCATTCCTTCACGACGTGCACGGGCAACTCGAAGAGCTCTTCGTGAAGATCACCCAGGCGTATCAGAAACTCACCGACCAGCTGGACCGCCGACGCTACGATAGCTCTCTTCGGACGGAGGCCCCTCGCGGCGAAGTTCCCGGCACCGGGCCGCCGGGAGGCCCCACCCCCAGGGGATCGAGGGCACCCGCTCCGCCGGTGTCCGAAGGGCTGAGCGCGACCGAAAAGATGGCCGAGATGCGTTACCGAGAGGGCAAACGCCACTACACCGAGATGCGCTTTTTCGACGCCATCCAATGTTTGCGAGAGGCGGTTCGCCTCGATCCCGACAGGGGGCACTACCACAAGCTTCT
>DATDRI010000170.1:0-7131 GCA_035291825.1 Vicinamibacteria bacterium
CGGGACGCCGTTGTGCGGCAAGCCGTACTCCCGGAACAGGCGATCAAAGACCGGCCGGACGCCCTGGCCTTTCGTCGACAGGCCGTGGCACGCCAGCAAGAACCGCGTGTGCAAGTCGGTGGCCGTGAGCGGGGAGCAGTAGATCCTATCCTGCGTCCGGAAGTGCCCTTTGAAGTCCGCCGTCCACAGATCATTCGGCCGCGTCGTCGTGGCAGGCACGACCCCGGGATGCTGGTAGGTGCGGCGGCGCCGCTTCTTCACCAGGCCCCGGCGTGGTGCGGCGTGCGGCTCCGATCACGCAAGCCCGGCCGACCGGCTTCGTCGAACCGGTCCAACCACTTGTAGCCGGTCTTCCGGCTGATGGCGTACCGTTCACACAGCTTCCGTCACGGTGTACAGACCATGTTGATGATCGTCAATGAATCGTTCGCGTTGCTCCACGGGTGAAGTCTCCAGCCAGGGCATCGATCAACCTCCAGTTGATCCCCAGTGTAGTGGTGTCACCCATGTTCCCGGTTTACTCTGTTACCTATGCACCCGGTTTGTACCCAGGGGCCGCATAATGAGAGCCTTATAAAGGCATCTCGCTAGGTCGACGCCGTCTTGCTCGAGCTAGCGCAGGTATCCAAGGATCGCGCGGTGGCGGTCAGACAGCTCGAAGCTGATCTGACCTACGATGGAAGGGCGCGAAAAGGAGCTGAAGGAGCGCATCGAGACTCTGGAGCAAACGCCATTGGCCCTGGAGAGACTGGAGAGGGTGCACCATGGTGTGGGCGTCCCCAGAGGTGGTACACTCGGCCATGAGTCATGAGCCCGCTGACATTCGAGTGGGACCCGCGGAAGGCTGCCGCGAATCTTCGGAAGCACCGGGTTTCGTTCGAAGAGACGCTCACCGCCTTCAGGGACCCGCTTGCGAAGATCCATTCCGATCCGGACCACTCCGTTGGGGAGAGGCGCGAGATTCTCGTCGGTCATTCGGCTCAGGGGCGGCTCTTGATCGTTGCGTTTACCGAACGGCGGAAGAGGGTCCGATTGTTCAGTGCTAGGCTCGCGACCCGAAGAGAACGACAAGACTATGAGGAAGGCACGTAAGCACCCAGAAGGGGCGGACGACCTCAGGAGCGAGTACCGATTCGACTACTCGAAGGCCAAGCCGAACAGGTTTGCTTCGCAGTTCGGTACCGCGTCGGTGGCCGTGGTCCTGGACCCTGATGTGGCATCAGTATTCCGCACTTCGGAGGCGGTGAACAAGCTCCTCCGCTCTGTGGTGTCCGCGATCCCGAGGCGCGCGAGCCAGCGAGCAGCGGCGAGGCGGGGGCAGTCCAACAAGCGGTTGCAGCGGACGGCGCTCAAGCGCCGCCACTGAAACGTCAAGAAACAAGGAGTCACGTTCGAGGAGGCGTCTACCGTCTTGTGGCGATCACTGGCGGCGACGGTTCCTGACCCCCGGCACTCGGACGACGAGAACCGTTTCGCCACGATGGGCCAGTCATTGGCAAACCGCCTTGTCGTCGTCGCGCACGTCGATCGAGGCAAACAGGTTCGCATTATCAGCGCCCGTCTTGCGACGCGGCGCGAGAGAAGGAACTTATGAGTCAGAAGAAGAAGGTCGTCGCTGACGCCGACATGCTGCCCGAGTACGACTTCAGTGGAGCAGTACGCGGCAAGTACTACGAGCGTCACAGGCAGGGCTCGAATGTTGTCCTACTTGATCCGGATGTCTCCGAGGCGTTTCCCGATGCCACCGCGGTGAACGAAGCCCTGCGACTTCTCGTTTCATTAGCCAGGAAGAAGGTGAGTGCGGCAAAGCGTAGGTCTCGCAGCAGGGTGAGCAACCGGGGACATAGCTAACAGAACGTCCGGGGACATGGTTAACACTTTCCGCGGAGAGAAGGGTGGACCTTCCTGGGGGACGAATGGGTAAGCCCAAGGACAAGCTCGAGATCGAGGTAATGAGGCTACCTCCCGAAGACAGGGCGGAACTCGCGCATCGACTCATTGAGAGTCTTGAAGGTGCGGAGGTGGGTGATTATGAAGCGGAGTGGGTCCAGGAGGCTGCCAGCGACCTCCCGCGTCGCCCCGGCCGTGAAGGAATCGACATCCGAACACGCGAATCAGTCGATAACTGAGATGCCCGTTGCAGGGTCCAGCCTGAGAAGAGTGTGGAAAGGATGGCTAGACCGTCCCCGCAGCCTCTAGACCGTCCCCGCAGCCTCTTTGAGATGGTTGTCCACCGTGAGTAGCTCGAGGCCTGCGATCCGTCGGCGCGCAGTGAGGAAAGTAGCCAGATGGAGGGCGTCCAGAGTGCGGAGAGCTTTTCCCGGTGCGACATGGGACGCTAGCTCGCAAACCGATTCCGTGAGCTCCCAAATCTCGCACCTCGACCAGAGAGAATCCAGCTCACTCTGCACATCGGCGAGGTCCTTTTCAGAGACTCGATGGAGCTCTCGAGCCCGGATCAACGCACGAGCGCACTCGACCAGGGATAGGCGAGATGTCAACAGGATTCGAGAGGAAGCCATCAGGCCTTCGACCTCGGGGGTGGTGCCCGTTTCAAGGGTAGCGCGAAGAACCGCCGACGTATCTAGGTACAAGGCGACCGCCATTCAGGGCTCCGGTCACCGGTCGGAGCGGATTTCGTCGAGGATGTCTTGTGCGGTGCCGGCTGGAAGCCCGAGACCCCGGGCCTTCCAGGTCCAGTTCTTCTTGGGCAAGGCGGAACGGGTCATGTCGCCGGAAGCGGCGAGGTCCTCTAGAACATCCTCGATATCGTCTCGCGGCCGCTGGCGGCGAGCGGGCCGGAGCTCGGCCACCACCTCGTCGCGCTCGGTGACCAGCACCGTCTCGCCGGATTTGACGAGGCGGACGAACTCTGACAGCCGTGCCTTGAGCTCCTTGATGCCGACCGCTTTCATCGTTCCCATGGTAGTCACCGGTGGTCACTTAGTCAAGTCCCTCTAACTACGGTTCGCTGGTCATGATGAAAAGCGGCTTCGACTCGAAGCGCTCGAAGATGGGGCGCAGCCGGTCGGTGTTGTAGTACTTGGCCACGTCCACGACTTTTTTCTCCTGGGTGACCGCGTCGATGGGAACGTTGTGGTAGCGACCCTGACGTACGCACACCAGCCTGCCGCTGGCTCCTTCCAGAACGAGATCCATGGCCAGGTTGCCAAAGGCCATAGGGACGATGGAGTCCAGGGCGTCGGGGTCGCCGCAGCGCACCAGGTAGCCGAGGCGCTGGTTGATGACGTTGATGCGACGCCCGTTGTTGAATCGTGGTGAGATGTCCTTCAACTTCTGGGACACGATGTCGCCGATCCCGCCCAGCTTCTTGTGGCCGTACATGTCCTGCTCTTCTTTTTCGAAGATCATTTCCGAGCCGTTGAACTTGGCGCCTTCGGAGACGAGGACGACGCTGTATTTGCTGGGGTTGGAGTAACGGTCGGCGGTCAAGAGCTCGCACAGGCGTTCGATGTCGAACTGGTACTCGGGAATGACGCAGCGATTAGCGGCGCCGGCCATGGTGGGAATGAGCGAGGTGAAGCCGGCGTAACGTCCGAACACCTCGATGACCAAGAAACGTTCATGGCTTCCCGCGCTGGTCCGCAATGCGTGGGTCATCTCGATGGTGCGGGTGACACAGGTGCTGAACCCGATACAGTAGTCGGTGCCCGGCACGTCGTTGTCCATGGTCTTGGGGATTCCGATGATACCGACTCCCTGCTGGTGGAGCCTGAGGGCGTAGGAGAGGGTGTCGTCTCCACCGATGGGGATCAGGGTGTCGATCCCCAGCCAATCCAGGTTGGCGAGCACTTCGCCGGTGAGGTCGTTCACTTCGTCGGTGTAACGATCCTTGAGGTGCGCCGGCACGTTGGCCAAAGGCAGGTGACTGGGGCGGGTGCGTGAGGTATGAAGGAAAGTACCGCCGGTGCGGCCGACCTTGTTGACGACCTCCTCGGTGAGCTCCACCACCTGCTCGTAGGCGGGGTGTGAGCTATCGCGCACCAGGTCCACCAGCCCCGCCCATCCCCTTCGAATGCCCAGCACGCGGTAGCCTTCCCGGAGGGCCCGGATGGTCAAGGCCCGGATGGCGGGATTCAAGCCCGGCACGTCACCGCCGCCGGTTAGAATGGCAATCGTTCCTTTGCGACCGTTCACGTTTGGGTGGGTTTGCCGGATTTCAAATTCCATTCTAACCACGCGATTGGACATTCGTCAATAAGGCGGCTAAAATCAAGGGTTTGTATGAATAACCCGCCACGAGATCGGACCCGAGATCTCCTTCAGGGAGAGATCGGCACGGTCTACAAGCCCCACGCCGGGAGGCTCCGGGTGGCGCTCGGTTATCCCAATACCTATTACATCGGGATGTCGAACGTCGGTTTCCAGGCGGTTTATCGTTTCTGGAACGACGAGCCGGACGTGGTCTGCGAGCGCTTCTTTCTGCCCGACCGGGCGGATCGAGACGAGCTTCGGAGAGGCGGCGCGCCCCTCCTCACCCTCGAGTCGGGGACCCCGGTCCGTGACTTCGATGTGGTGGCCTTCTCCATCACCTTCGAGCCGGACGAGCTGAACCTGATTGCCCTGTTGGAATGGGCAGGCATCCCGGCTCTGGCATCGGAGCGGGACGAGCGGCATCCTTTGGTCTTGGCGGGAGGCCCAGTGACCTTTCTGAATCCGGAGCCGCTCGCTCCTTTTCTGGACGTCATGGCGGTGGGAGAGGCGGAGGCCCTCCTTCCGGCGCTGACCGACGCCTTGCGCACCGCGACATCGCGAGCCGACTTGTTCCGGAGGCTTTTGACGGCGGGCGGTTTCTACATTCCGGGTCACCTCGACATCGAGTACCGGTCGGACGGCACGATCGCTGAAAAGCGAAGTCGAGCGGGCGACAGCATCGTGCGGGCGAAGATGGGAAAGCGTGCCGATCTACCGCCCCCCGCGACCTACGTGCTGACCTCGGCTACCGAGATGTCGAAGAAGTTCTTGGTGGAGGTCTCCCGGGGTTGTCCGACCCTGTGTCGATTCTGCTGGGCGGGATACAACTACCTTCCCAAGCGATCCTTCGAGATCGAGAAGATACTGGAGAGCGCTCGCGCGGCGCGGGCGCATACTTCGCAGATCGGTTTGGTCTCGACGGCGGTGGGCGCCCATCGGGAGATCGTCCCACTCGTCCAGAGCCTCAAGGAGATGGGTTTCAGGGTGAGTGTCTCCTCGCTGCGGTTCGAAGATCTGCGACCGGAGCTCGTCGACCCCCTGGTGGAAAGTGGAGAGAAGACTTTGGCGGTCGCTCCGGAAGCGGGTACCGACCGACTGCGGTTCGCCATTCACAAACGCATCCCCAATCGAGAGATACTCGAAAAGGTCGACATGCTATTCGACCGTGGAGTGGAGAATCTGAAACTCTATCTGATGGTCGGCTTACCCGGTGAGCGCGACGAGGACGTGGCGGGTATCGTGAGCCTCGTCGAGCAGATCCGCGAGGTCATGTTGGACCATGGCCGGCGAAGGGGCCGGTTGGGGCGGATCATCCCCAGTATCAATCCTTTCATACCCAAGCCGGCCACTCCGTTTCAGTGGTGCCCGATGGCTTCACAGGTCGAGCTGAATCGTAAGATGCGTTTTCTGCAAAAGGCCCTGGGACGAGTCCCCAACGTGGAGGTCCGCTGCAAGTCACCGCGGCAAGAAAGGCTTCAGGCTCTGCTTTCCCTCGGGGATCGCCGTCTGGCCCCGGTCATGTTACTGATGGCTAGGGGCGAGGCGGACTTGAATCAGGCCCTGGCCCGGAACGGTCTGAGCCTCGACTTCTACGTCCACCGTTCGCGGCGTCTCGAGGAGATCCTTCCCTGGGGCCACATCGACAACGGGATGAAGCGCGAGCTGCTGGAAACGGAGTACCAGAAGGCCCAGCTCGATCACTCGATGACGACGAGCGCGACCGCGTAGTTGCCGCTGTGGCTGATACTGACGTGACCGTTCACGGCGGGCGCCCCGGCCCGCTTCGCTGCACCGTGGAATCTGAGTGTTGGAGCGCGCCCCGGTTCTCGCACCACTTCGATGTCGCCCGCCATCTCCCCTTCGTTTCCACCGAGAGCGAGACAGGCGGCGCGTTTGGCGGCATAGCGACCCGCTAAGTGGGGCTCCGGGTGGCGGCGCTCCAGGCAGTAGCGACGTTCCGTCTCGGTGAAGAGGGGGCTAGTGACGGGAGGCGTTTCCGCGACCTTCGCCAGGAAGAGTCCTATCCTCATCGAGGCATGGTAGACGCATGCGGATCGGTCATCAAGTGATAAACACGCAGTTCCAACGGGAGTCCATCGGGGACCGGGAAGGACTGGACGTTCTCGTCTGTAGCGCACTTGCCCAGCGCGGCGTCCCCAACGGGTTCAGTTTGAGATCGCGAAAATGGGGTGGAGAGGAGCCCTTCGGAACGCGGGACCTTTGCTCCCGAGATCGGGAGGAGCTGGCAAAGGCTCTCGGGCTCGACCGGGGGGTTGCCCACATGTGTCAGGTTCATGGCAACCAGGTGCTGGCCATTGAGGAGGCGCCGGCCGAGCCCCCGGTCTGCGACGGATTGGCCACCGTTCAGCAAGGTTTGGCTCTCGTCGTGCAAACCGCCGACTGCGTGCCACTCATCTTCTGGGACGAAGACAAGAAGGCTGTGGCGGCGGCGCATGCGGGCTGGCGAGGAGCTCTGGCGGGAGTGCCCCTGCGCGCCCTGGCGTGTCTCAAAGAGCGTTTCGACTCGCAGCCGGCTTCCATCCACGTCGCGATGGGTCCTGCCATCGGTGCCTGTTGCTATGAGGTCGGGGACGAAGTCGTTGGGGCTTTCAGAGAACGCTTTCCCCACGCGGAAGGGCTTTTTCTTCCGGGCGGCCGGGGCAGAAATCATCTGAACCTGATCGAGGCCAACACCCTACAGCTCACCGAGGCGGGAGTTCCCAGCGAGCAGATCTATCCGAGCGGAATATGCACTTCCTGCGACACTCAGCAATTCTACTCTTACCGCAAAGAGGGCAAGGGAGTGGGACGGCTGATGGGAGTGATCGGCGTGCGCTGAGCTTCTCAGGTACTCTCGGCGGGCTGGTCGGGTCGTTCCTCGCCGGTGCCGGTCGGAGTCGGGCCCAGATAGTACAG
>DATDRI010000171.1:0-4090 GCA_035291825.1 Vicinamibacteria bacterium
TGCGGGTCCTGAAAGATTAAAGATTAAGGAGCGAAGTACTAAGCGGGCTCGTTTCCGCGGCGGAGCGAGTAGACCACCAGAGCCACCGCGGCAATTACCGCCAGGGCCAGGCTTACCTGGATGACCTGGACGACGTTTTCCTGCATCGGCGAGGCGGAGTAACCGGCGCCCGCCATGGGAGTCAGTCGGCTGGTGCCAAGAGCCGCTGCCAGAGTGGTAACGCCCCAGTTGGCAAACGCAGCGTAAGCGAATAGCCAGAAGACGATCTTGGCCAGCCGACCCGAAAGTCCCAGGTGGCTCCATACCAGGCCC
Organism: Vicinamibacteria bacterium; assembly: GCA_035291825.1. Taxonomy (GTDB): domain Bacteria; phylum Acidobacteriota; class Vicinamibacteria; order Marinacidobacterales; family DATDRI01; genus DATDRI01. The sequence goes on from DATDRI010000171.1 coordinate 313, forward strand.
ACTATCACCAGCAACAGGCCGTTCATGACTCCCTCGAGGTGAGCCGAGACGGCCATTCGCGGATTGGTGAAGCCTGGCACAGCGAGACCGGTGACCAACGCGCAGAGCAGGAGAAAGAAACCCCATCGCATGAGAGTTCGATTCGTATCTTTCGATACCATGACTGCCCCTCCTTCGGTGAATGAATGACGACGGCGCCCGAATGAACCATCTCGGGAACGGCGCTCTCTTTCCTTTCCTCGATCCTATGGCACTCGCCACAAGAGATACGCGGCCACAGCCGATCCGACGATCGCTCCACCATAACAAAGGAGGTTCACGAACTCGTTCAGGTGTTTGATCTGGAGCCCGTCATAGAGGGTGTAGCGAAAGCGATGGGCGCCGTGAACGAGCAAAAGCGCAAAGAAGGCGAAGAGGAAAACGCGCGCGAGCGGATGTCGGAGGACCGAAAGGAGATACTCGTGGTTGGGAGGCGAGAGCCATCCCAGAGGGAACACAACCCCGAAGAGCAGGAGGAAGATGGGTCCCAGGAGCGCGGCCAGGACACCCCCGGCGCTGAAGAGCAACCACAAGAGGGGCTCGATCGATCGCCTGGCCATTCAATCTCCGAGAAGGAGCCAGGACACCAGCGCCGTCGCCAGTGCCCAGAGCAAGTAATTGGAGACGGCAATCCAGGCTCCGGGGAGCCGCCTCCCTCTCACGTGCACCACCATCGCCTGGGGCGCCAGGCGGAACCAGGTGGCGGCGTGGAAGACGACGAAGAGAAGGCTCGTCAGATTCAAGAGCAGGACGAGGGGGCTCCCCGACCAGCTCAGGAAGTGCCGGTAGGCGTTATCCCCCTGACTCACGGCATGAACGAGCAGGAGAAGAAAGGCCACGGTCCAGACGACGAAAATGCTACTCAACTCGCGCAGGATGAAGGCGAGATAGGACACGCGTTCCAACCACCAGTAGGTGGATTTCCGGCGCCGCAGCCAGCGCGGATGGTACTCGGTGTAGCCGGCGCTGGCTCTCATGGAACACTCCAGGGCATCAAGAGTCTCTTTAGCGACGCGAGCGACGCGCTGAGCTTGTAGCGCTGGATGGCGCCGGCGGGATCGACGTCCTTCGGACAGACCTTGGTGCATTCTCCAACGAAGGTGCAGCCCCAGATTCCCTCGTGCTGGGAGAGGATCTCGAGTCGTTCCGAGGCGCCTTCGTCGCGCCCATCGAGGTTGTAACGCTGCGCGAGCGCGATCGCGGCCGGTCCGATAAAATCGGGCTCCAGACCGTATACGGGGCAGGCGGCATAGCACAGCAGGCAATTGATGCACATGCTGAACTGCTTGTACTCGTCGAGCTCCTGCGGCGTCTGCCGGTATTCGCCCTCGGAAAGGGGTTTTTCCTCCTTGCGAACGATCCAGGGCTTGACCTCGGTCAGCTTCCGCATGAAGTCCCCGATCTCGACGACGAGGTCCCGAATCACGGGGAAGTTGGTCATCGGCTCCACCCGCACCGGGCCGGGAGAGTAGTCGGCGAGGAAAGTGGCACAGGTCAGCTTCGGCTCGCCGTTGACGTTCATCCCGCAACTTCCGCAGACACCCATCCGGCAGGACCAGCGGTACGTAAGGGTCCCGTCCAGTTGGTCCTTGACGTAGTTGAGGCCGTCGAGAACCACCCACTCCTTGTGGCAGGGTACTTCGTACTGCTGGAAGCTGATTGCGGACTCGTTTTCCGGACGATAGCGCGCCACTTCCAACGTGATTCGGTCCGGCATCGATACTACCTTCCGTAGACCCGCTCCCCGGGGGGCCAGCGGGTAATCGTCACCGGCAGATACTCGATCCGGCACGAGTCGTCGGAGCTCCGGTAGGCCAGCGAGTGGGCCAGGAAGCGATCGTCATCGCGCCGGGGAAAGTCCGTGCGTTGGTGGGCCCCGCGGGATTCCTCCCGGCGCTGGGCGGAGCTGACGATGGCCTCCGCCACGTCGAGCATGAAAGATAACTCCAGGGCGGCGACCCGCTCGGTGTTGAAGGTCCGACTGTGGTCTTCGATGGCTACGCCAGCGAAGCGCTCCTTGAGCGTACCGATGGCCTCGACCGCCTGGCGCAGCGAGTCCCCCGAGCGGTAGATTCCCGCGCTCTCCTCCATCGTCTTGTGCATCTCTTCGCGAAGCGTGGCGATGCGCTCACGGCCGCCGTTTCCGCCGAGGAGCGCCTGAAGGCGCCTCTCCTCGTCCTTCGCCTGGGCCAGAAGTTTTGGGCCGGGGTCGTCTTTGCGAGTGGAGGCGTATTCGGCGGCGAGACGGCCGGCCCGTGCGCCGAAGACCAGCAGCTCGGGGAGCGAATTGGATCCCAGTCGATTCGCACCGTTGATGCTCACACAAGCGGCCTCTCCCGCCGCATACAGCCCGGCCAGCGGCGTCGCCCCGTCGATGTCGGTGTGCACCCCTCCCATCATGTAGTGTGCCACCGGTCGCACCGGAATCAGCTCCTTCACCGGGTCGATGTTCTGATATTTGAGGCACAGCTCTCGGACGAAGGGGAGCTTGGTGTTGATGATCTTTTCGCCCAGATGGCGCAGATCGAGGTGGACGACGGGGCCGTAGGGCGTCTCGATCGTCCGGCCCTTCTCCACCTCTTTGACGAAGGCCTGCGAAAGGCGGTCCCGAGGCCCGAGCTCCATGCTGCGGAAAACCGGCTGCGCCTCCGGCTTACCCAGGCCGTAGTCTTGGAGGTAGCGGTAGCCGTCTTTGTTGATCAAATACCCACCCTCGGACCGCGACGCTTCGGTGATCAGGATGCCGGTGAACGGTAGGCCGGTTGGATGATACTGAACGAACTCCATGTCCTTGAGCGGCGCCCCCGCGCGATAGGCGAGCGCCATTCCGTCACCGTTCTTGATGTTGGCGTTGGTGGTGAAAGGGAAGACTCGGCCGCAGCCGCCGGTGCACAGGATGACCGCACGGGCGGTGATGGCCTCGATTCTTCCCGACATGAGCTCGATGGCCACGACCCCCTGGACCCTGCCGTCGTCGACCAGGAGCTTGGTCACGAACCACTCATCGTAGCGAGTCACGCTCGCGTACTTGAGTGAGGTTTGAAACAGCGTATGGAGCATGTGGAATCCGGTCTTGTCGGCGGCAAACCAGGTGCGCATCTTTTTCATACCGCCGAAAGGACGAACGGCGATTCTGCCGTCGGGCTCGCGGCTCCAGGGACACCCCCAACGTTCCAGGCGAAGGAGCTCTTGGGGGGCTTCCTTGACGAAGGCTTCCACAGCGTCCTGATCAGAAAGCCAGTCCCCGCCCGAGATGGTGTCGTACGCGTGCTCGTCGAGGCTGTCGTCCGGACGGATCGCTCCCGCCGCCCCCCCTTCGGCCGAGACGGTGTGGCTTCGCATCGGGTACACTTTGGAGACCACGGCGATGCTGAGCCGGGGATTCGTCTCCGCGACGGCGATCGCCGCTCTGAGGCCCGCGCCTCCGCCTCCGACCAGCACCACGTCATGAGAAGCGCTCACCGCACACATCTCCGTTCACGCGAGTCCCGACTCAAGAGCACCCCTACTACGAGGAGAAAAGCTCATCAACGAGAACGGTGCCGTCGTGATGCACCACCTTTGAGGAAACGGCTCCGTCGTGGAACTCGTGGCGAACGCTCCGGCAGCCGCAAGCGTAACGGAGCTCTTGGGTGAGCAGGACCTCCTCATCCCGGTCCTGGTAGCTTTCTCCGTTCACGCTCTGGCCGCAGGGGGCTTGCCAGCTCTCGAAGCGAGTCGCAGAAATCATCCTTTCATC
>DATDRI010000172.1:0-6042 GCA_035291825.1 Vicinamibacteria bacterium
AATGCTCACCCCTCGACCCAGTGAGCCCGTGATCTTTCCTCGCCCCTATCTCTCGCTTCCGCGGAACTTCGACATCAACCGCTCGATCCGAGTCGCCTACAACGCGGCGCTGAGCTCGAACCCGGAGGACCCGAACGCACAGACGCTGAAGGCTGTGGCCGAGTCGACGTCCTTCGTTATCCAGTAGACGCTCCCATCCAAGCTCTTTCCAAGCTCTTCCGTTGACATCCGCCCCCCAGGAGTGGTATATAGCTGGCACCAACCGATAAGGCCGTTCCAACCTACAGAGCTCTAAACGCGAGCGCGGCTTGGCGATGCTCGGCGCAGAGAGGATACGTGTGTGTCTAGCGTTCACCTCGAGTTGACGGAATCCCGTTCGTCTCGTCCCACGCCCCTCAAGCTCGTTTGGTTCTGCACCGGATCGAGCGATCCTACCGAGCAGATCTCTGCAAATATCAGTGCCCTCAACTTCTTGCGGGCTCTCAAGGGCGAGCGCATCACGGGAGAGGCCACCATCCCCATGGCCGGCAAGCTCCGGCGCCTCAATAACGACAACCTGGACGAAGCCATCGATTGGTTCGGGGAGATGGTCGCCAACTACTTCCTACGTCAGTCGATACCGCCACCCTTTTTCGTGGTTCCCATACCGGATACCAATACCACGCTGGAATCGAGCGCCGGTCCCTGGACCTCGCTCACCGCGATGGCCATCGCCTCCAAGTTCGAGGGAGAAGCGGAAGCGCTCGATGTCCTCCGCTGGAAAAAAGGCCTGTCGTCCCTCGGCATCGAGGCAAAAGACCCGGCACGGCTTTGCGAGAACTTGGCCGTCTTGGGAAGAATCGCGTGGGATAGACCGGTCGTTCTGGTCGATTATCTGGCCGATGCCGCCCGAGCACAGGCCTGCGCAGCGTTCTTGAGGGCGCAGGGTGCGCGAGTCCTTCTCTGCGTGTTGGCAGGAAGAATAGTCCCCGAGAAGATCCAGAATCACTTCGGGGTCTTCAGAGTGGAAATCTCAGGGATCCACCCTACCCTGCCTGGCTGACATCGGAGAGCCCGCGCGGAAATCCGAGCTACTCCACCAGCGGGATCTGCGTCGACAGATCATAACGGACCAGCGCTCGAATCTTGTTCTCCATCTGGAGGTAGCGCACCGCCTTCATCGCCGGGACGACGCCTTCTAGTCTCGCCAGATACTTTTTCTTGAGAGCAACCTCTGCCTCTTCGATGGCGAGCGCCTCGTTCATCAACGCTTTGGCCTTGTCGTCGGTGAGCGTGCTGGCATTGTACTCGTTGGCATAACTCTGGACGGTGCGGCCCAGCCGCTGGTTGATGCCCTCGAGCTCCTTCTGGTACTCGTCATAAATAGGCCAGAATGCGCTCGATTCAGCATCGGTGAGCCCGAGGTTTTCCGCAATAAGGAGCTTCTTGTCCGCCTTAAGCTTCTCCCGCAGGATGTCCATGTTGCTGGCAGATTGAGCCTGCACCGAAGCTTGTGCTACCACCACCATCGTCGCAAAAGACAGACCCCAAGAAACGAGGCCCAGGCATTTCTTCAAATGAGACTGCATTGTGATTTTCCTCCTCGAATGTCAAGAACGAAGCCGGGCGGGGTTACAACCCCGTTCCCCGGCGGGACATGATGTCCGAGCAGCGAGTCATTTTAGATCGCAATTAGCTCTTGCCACCACTGCCCTTTGGGAAAGGTGGTCTCGAGACGCCTCCTGGCCCTGGGCGGGCGCGCAGAGCACAACGGTGAGTACGAGTGTTTGTCCAATGTGCTTCATCATCAGGAGCCTTCCAGCCTTTTCGCTTGCGCGAGCTCCCGCTCGGCGTCCTGCAGTCGTCCCATGCGATTGTAGACGTCGGCGAGAATGAAATGGCCGAGGGGCGCCATGGAGGGCTCCGGCCCCAGCTCGATGCCTCGTTGAGCAAGCTCCAGGGAGCGATCTAGATCGCCGACGTCCAGGTAGTGCTTGGAAAGGTACAAATGGCCGATGGCGAACTTCTCATTGAGCTCGATGGATCGCTCGAAATGCTCGACCATCTCGTCGGAGCGTCCCACCTGGCCATAGAGCTTGGCCAGGTTGAAATGAGTCCGGAAGTTTCTTGGCGCGACTTCCAGATCCCTCTGGTAGGCGGCGATGGCACCCGGTACGTCCTCCCTTGCCTCCAGAATGAGCGCCAGATTGTAGTAGGCGCCCGGCAGATCCGGTTTCATCTCCAAGGCGATCCGCACCTGCTCTTCCGCCTTCTCGAACCGCTCGAGACCGATGTAGCACTCCGCCATGAGATTGTGAACGGGAGGCCGTTCACTTCCGAGCTTTTCCGCTTCCTGTAAAAGCTCGAGAGCCTCCTCGAACTCTTTCTGCTGCGCATGGATGGCCGCTAAGCGAAAGAAGGCGCCGTTGTCTCGGGGATCAATCTCGATGAGACGGCGAAACCCAGCCGCGGCATCGTCCAGACGCCCCATCTGCTCGTAAACAGAAGCAAGCCCGAAGAGCGCCGGCTTGAACTCCGGCTCCCGGGCGAGGGCATCTTGGTAGGCTCGGAGCGCTTTCTCCTGTTCCTCTTTCTTTACATAAAGGTTACCGAGAATGCTGTGGGCTTCCAATATATCCGGATCCTCGGCCAGGACCTCTTGAATCTTGGCCAAGGCTTCGTCGACCCGTCCTTCGCTGGAGTCCGACCCTGCCCTTTTGATGAGGTTGAATAGCTGGATCTTGTCCTTCGGATCGGCGAGCGGCTTGTCCGGATCGATCTTGATCTTGGAGGGCCCGCCCAGGTAGCCGAGTGCGGCGAGCTGGGCGTGTGTCTCCGCATCGAGAGTGACGGGAGCTCGCTCCTCGATGTCCTCGGCGCTGTAGCGATCCAGCATGGCATCCAGCGTCTCCTGAAACTCGCCTATGGTCCTCGCACGTTGGGGTGCGAGATTGTTCTGCTGTCTCGGGTCCTCGGCGAGATCGAAGAGCTCCGGCCGGGGGGCAGCGATGAAATGGAGCACCCCGTCCCGGACCGATTTCAAATCGCTCCAGCCGTAGTGATTGCGGGGATAGTACGACTCGCTGTAGGCGACCAGACCCAGGTCCTCGACTTCACCGGTGGCGAGATCGACAAGACTCTCGCCCTGGACGAGCGCCGGGATCTCCACCTCCACCAGATCGAGAAGCGTCGGCATCATGTCGACGACCCGAACCTGCGCCGCCACCCGTCGGCTCCCACGTCCGAGTGAAGGGGACTTCAAGATGAAGGGCACGTGCGTGGTGGAGTCGTAGATGAAATAGCCGTGAGTGGTCTCGCGGTGCTCCCCCAGACTCTCACCGTGATCGCCGAGGAAAGCGACCACGGTGGAATCGGCGAGCTCTTTCTCGTCGAGCCACTCCAGTAGCCGACCCATCAGACTGTCCACATAGGCGACTTCGCCATCGTAACGTTCGAAGGGGCCTCTGCCATATTGGCTCAGATAGGGCTCGGGAGGCTCGTAAGGAGTGTGCGCGTCATAGAGATGAATCCAAGAGAAGAACGGACCCTCCCCGACCGAATCCATCCAGGCCTCTGCCTCGGCGAGCACCTCGTCGCCGCTCCGCTGTACCGAGTCGAGGCTCACCTTTTCGTAATCCGCCAGATCGAAATCATCGAAGTAGCGATCGAACCCCTGATCCAACCCCCAGCGAGAATCGAGGACGAATGCCGCCACGAAGGCTCCCGTCGCGTATCCTTTCGCTTGCAGAGTCTCGGCGAGCGTCATCTGCTCGGCATCGAGATAATAGCCGCCGTTGTCGCGCACGCCGTGATACATGGGGAACGTCCCAGTAAGAATCGACGAATGGGCGGGAAGGGTCAGGGGAACGACAGTCGTCGCATTCTCGAAGAGAACGCCCTGCTCCGCCAGGCGGTCGATGTGCGGCGTCTCAATACGTGGGTTGCCGTAGCAGCCCAGCTTGTCCGCTCGCAGGGTGTCCGCCGTGACCAGCACGACGTTCAGGGGAGTCTTCTCCCCGGCCCCGAAGTCACGCACCGAAGGCCATTGCCAGAGCAGCAGGATTCCCAGGGTCGCCGCCAAGACGAACGGGGCGAGCCACCGCCGGCGAGAAGGACTCGAGCTCGCGCTCGACGGAGGCTCGGCGGGCCGGTGCTTTTTCCTGTCCCGATGACGGCTCACGATTCTCCAGGATGCTCCGAAGACGTCTGATTCTAGTCCGACCGATCGGACTGTCGCAAAGCAAGCGCTTTGTGGGTATTCTCTGGCGAGCGTGAGGAATGCCTTGAAGGAAACAAGAGCTCGATTGCGTCTGAGCGATCGTGATCGCGATTTGCTGGACGGTCGGTGCGGGCCGGGGGCCCGGATGGCGATGACCATCCTGGTGCGCATGGCGGAGATCCAGGAAGCCGAGGAAATGATGGACATCACCCAAGCGCACGTCGACAGCGCCATCTACATCGGCGAGGCGGGTCTCGAGTTCGCCGAACGTCTGGCCGGCCTGGGAGCCAAGGTCAGCGTTCCCACCACGCTCAACGTGAGCGGCCTGGACGAGCATCATTGGCGAGATTGGAACGTGCCCGCCGATTGGGCGGAAAAGGCCCACCGCCAGATGATCGCCTACCAAACGATGGGCTGTCAGCCCACCTGGACCTGTGCTCCCTACCAGACGGAGACGGCGCCCCGGTTTGGACAGCAAATCGCCTGGGGCGAGTCGAATGCGATCGTCTTCGCCAACTCGGTCATCGGAGCGCGCACCGAGCGTTATCCCGATTTCATGGACATTTGCGCGGCGATTACCGGGCGTGTCCCGGCGGTGGGCCTGCACCTGACCAAGAACCGTGCCGGTCAGGTGTTGATGCGTTTGGTGGACGTTCCGCGTCGCTTGCAGGAAGACGACTCTTTCTATGCCACGTTGGGGCACCTCATGGGTCAGATCGCTGAAGATCGCATTCCTGTCCTGGAAGGACTGAAGGTCACACCGAGCGAGGATCGGCTCAAGGCGCTGGGCGCCGCCGCCTCCTCTTCCGGAACCGTCGCCCTCTTTCACATCGTGGGCACGACGCCCGAGGCACCAACGCTCGAGGCTGCCTTTCAGGGACGCGGCCCGCAGTCCACCGTGGACATTACCCTCAGCCGGCTTCGGGGGGCGTGGCAGACGCTGACCACCGCACGGGAAGAAAGACTCGACATGGTGGTATTGGGGAGCCCCCATTTCTCTTTCGCCGAGTTCGCGCGACTGGCGCCTCTCCTGGAAGGCCGGCACCGCCACCCTGACGTAAAGTTCCTGGTGACTTCCAGCCGGACCATGAAGGGGCTGGCGGAACGCGGCGGTCTGCTGGAGCCGCTCGAGAGGTTCGGCGGCCAGGTAACGGTGGATACCTGCATCCTCGCTACCCCCATGCTTCCCCCTTCCGTCAAGATCCTCATGACCAACTCCGCGAAGTACGCCTACTACGCGCCCGGAATGCTGGGCACGCGGGTGATCTTCGGGAGCCTGGCGGACTGCGTTCAGTCGGCCGTCACCGGCCGCGTAATAAGGGACGAGTCTTTATGGACAGGCTGATCCGCGGTAAGGCCTTGGTAGCCGGGGCAGCCACTGGGGAGGCCCTCATAAGTGACCAGCCGTTAAGCTTTTGGGGCGGCTACGACCACCGAAACGGTTTCATCATCGATCGCCGCCATCCGTTGAACGGCGAGAGCGCTTGCGGTAGGATATTAGGGATCCCTTATACACGCGGCTCCAGCACCACCACCGGGGTTCTAGTAGAATCGGTGAAGGCAGGGACGGCGCCGGCGGCGGTTGTCTGCAACCGCACCGATGCCTTCCTCTCGCTAGCCGCGATCGTGGCGGATGAGATGTATGGCGTACGGATTCCCATCGTTCTGACGACGCCGGAGGATTTCGAGGCCTTGAAGAGCGGCCAGCAAGTGGAGATTCGTCCGGATGGCACCATCCTGATCAAAGGAGAAACATGAAGAAAATTCCTGCAAGGCTCGCCGAAACACTGACGCTCCTCCTCATCGGCTCGTTCTTCGCCGGTTGCTCGTCGCAGACCGAGCCG
>DATDRI010000173.1:0-5127 GCA_035291825.1 Vicinamibacteria bacterium
CATCCGAATGTGGCCACGATTCACGAGGTCGATGAGGAGGAAGGGACCCCTTTCATTGCTATGGAATTGGTTCCCGGAGGGAACATAAAAACTCACATCCAGTCCGGTCCCCTTCCTTTTCGACAAGTCTTATCGATCGGCCGCCAGGTGTGCTCCGCCCTCGAAGCCGCGCATCAGCTGGGAATCCTCCATCGCGACATCAAATCCTCCAACATCATCGTCACACCCTCCGGACAGGCGAAGGTGCTGGATTTTGGACTCGCCAAGGCACTGTTGCCCACCTCGGGGCAGGGTTCGAGCTCAAGTGATGACAGCACGCGAGAACGGACTTCTCCGATCCCCTCCTCACTCGACCCCAGGGCAGAGGGCGTGACCTCACGAGGAGCCATTGTCGGAACGCTGAGCTACGTCTCTCCCGAGCAGGCTTCCGCCGGTCTCTTGGACGCACGAAGCGATCTTTTTTCACTGGGTGTCGTCCTCTACGAGGCCCTCTCCGGCGAGCTTCCTTTTCGGGGCAGGAGCGCGCAAGACATCGTACACGCTATCCGCAGCGAAGACCCAAGGCCCCTTCAACTCGGCCGGCAAGTTCCCGACGAGCTCTCGCGCATCCTCATCAAATGCCTGGCCAAGAACCGCGAGGACCGCTATCGCTCCGCGGCTCAGCTGCGGAAGGAGCTCGGGCGCCTCGAGGACGAGTCGGACCGAAGCCCGCGCAGGGTGGGTCGAAGAGCCTTTTGGGTGGCCGGGGCGCTGGCGATGGTGTTTGCTCTCATCGCCGGGCTCGAATTCAGTGGACTGCGAAGCGCCATTTTTGGGGGAGCGAGCTCTTCCCCCATTCGTTCGCTGGCGGTGCTACCGTTCGAGAATCTCTCCGGCGATCCCAACCAGGAGTACTTTGCCGACGGGATGACAGACGAACTGATATCCAGCCTAGCGAAGATCGAGGCGTTGAGCATCATCTCGCGTACTTCCGTCATGCAGTACAAGGGCGTCAAGAGATCGCTGCCGGCGATCGCGAGGGAGCTGGACGTGGGCGGGGTGGTGGCGGGATCGGTGACACGGGCAGGAGATCGCGTTCGGATCACCGCGCAATTGATCGAAGCGGCGACCGATCGCCACTTGTGGGCAGAGAGCTACGAACGGAACCTGGAAAACATATTAGCGCTACAAAGCGGCGTGGCGCGAGCGATAGCGCGACAGGTACAGGCGACCTTGAGCGAGCAGGAAGATAGGCGGCTGAATATGGTCTCCCGCGTTAACCCGGCCGCGTACGACGCCTACCTGCAGGGGCGCTACTATTGGAACACGCGAACTTCACCGGGCTTGACGCGAGGGGCCAGGTACTTCGAACAGGCGATTCAGATAGACCCACAGTATGCTGCGGCGCATGCCGGGCTCGCAGACTCCTACCTGATGATGGGCCATTATCACGTGCTGCCAAGAGATGAAGCGTACAGTAAGGCAAGAGCCGCTGCGACAAGGGCACTGGAGTTGGACGATAGCCTCGCTGAAGCCCACACCTCACTCGCCGCCATCAAGGGAGATCTTGACTGGGACTGGGAAGAAGCTGACCGGCGGTACCAGCGGGCTCTGGAGCTCAACCCGAGCAATGCAAACGCTCATCATTGGTATGCCATGTTTCTCAGTGGACAGGCACGACACACCGAAGCAATGGCTGAGATCGAAAGAGCCAGAGCACTCGATCCCGTTTCACTCAATATCAGCTCGAACGCGTGCTGGGTCTACATCGTCGCGCGCCTGTACGACCGCGCCATCGAAGAGTGCGAAAAAGTGACTCAGATAGACGAGGACTACGCCGGGGCACACTACTACCTTGGCGTGGCTTACGACTCAGTGGAGCGGTTCGACGAAGCGCTTGCGGCGCTCCAAAAGGCAAGGGCTCTCTCTCCAGGCGAGGCGTATACCATAGCCGGTCTGGGGCGCGCCTACGCGCGATCGGGTGACAAAGTCGCGGCGGAAGAGATGCTCGCCGAGCTAGAGCTCCTGGCTAAGACGGGTTATGTCGAGCCGACGTATCTGGCCGGCATCCATGTAGGGCTTGGCGGGAACGATCGGGCCATGGAGTACCTCGAGAGAGGCTACGCCGAACGTGCGGCGGAGATGCCCTTTCTCAACGTCGAGCCCACTTGGGACCCTTTGCGTTCGGATCCGAGGTTTGTCGATCTCTTACGAAAGATGAATCTAGACAAGAGAACGAACTAAGACGGCAAGACACTCTCTAGGGTACCTGGATCGTCACCAGCTCCCGGTCCGCGATCTGCTGCGCCACATCCTTGCAGCTATTCACTTTCCACACCTCCTGCATGCCACAATTGAAGCTGGGCTTGATGCACCACCAGCAGGACGTGTTCACATGACACTGACGACACGGCCCCATGATGTCTATGTACACATCTTCGATTTCCCGCATGGACATGTCCATGTGTGCCGGCATGATGGGCGCTTCGCAACAGAATGTCACTCTGCGCCCGTGAAAGATGGAAACTTGGTGGCAGGCCCCCGGTCGGATCTCCTTGGGCTCGACGACGTAGATTTTCCTCCACTTCTCGCTCGGCACACCGAGCTCGTCCTGGTGCGTGTAGCTCCGCTTGGTCAAGGGGCCGAACCCATTTCTAGGAATAACCATGCGGGGATCGTACTCGGGCACTAGGCCATAGTTGTCGCGAAGCCATCGCGCAAACCGCGGTATGTTCTCCTCGTTCCACCGACCCACGATGGTACGAACCATCACTTCGTCACCGTTCTTGAGTGCTCTTTCGAGGAATCGAATCGTTGGACGGAACGTCCCCTTCCCGCGATTCATCTCATGGTACTTCTGCGTACCGTCGATGGAGATATTCCAATCCACCGGAAAATCTAGGTCCGGGAAGGGGAACGTGCCGTTCGTCTGAACTTGCAGCACCGCTTTCGGGAACGCGTCATGGAACGCGCGCAAAGTGTCCGGGAAATACTTGAGCACAAAGAGCTCGCCTGTGCCACAGAAATAGACATAGCGCAGGCCTCGAGGATCGTACTGCCGCTCGTAAGCGTCCTGCTTCAAAGCAAAATTCAGCATATCCTCGGTCGAGAGTCGTGTCGGGGCGCTGCGATCGGTGTAGCAGACTTTACAATCCAGATTGCACACGCCGACCGGCTCGATATAGAGCTCGTCGAACCTGAGAGATTCTTGGCGTCGGCGGCTAGGGCTCATTGGCGGAAGCCTCGACTGTGACCCTGGCGGAGGCTGGCCGGAAGGTCGGGAAAAGGCGCCTGCCGCTCTATATCAAGGTTGACAGAGCCTGGTCAATCACCGAACGCAAACGACATAATACGGAACGGCGATGCCAGAGATAGGAAGGACGCGTCGGCGACCGCGACTGATTCTTGGTCTCGGTGATCAGGCGAGAATCTACGACCGAGTCGCAAAGGACTACCATGCCCGTGTGATCTCCCCCTTCGAGGAGGGTGTCCGTTTTCGATTACCGATCGACGTGCGGCGCATCCTTCGACAGTGGCGTCGTGACGGAACATTTCGTCGAAGGGTGGTTATCGATTTCGGCTGCGGGATCGGTGAAGCGCTCGACTTGGTGGCCGGGAAGGTGGGTTTCGTCGCGGGGATCGACTTCTCGGCCGGCATGCTCCGACAAAGTAGGAAGAGGCTCGAACGTCAAGGATTCCAGATCCATCGGATCGATGGTGGACCGGGCTTGAGGACGCTCCGTCGACTCATTGAAAAGCGTCAGCTGTCGACGCGCCAACAACCTACCATCGCTCTTGCGTCTGGGAATCTCTTGAAGTTGGGCGCCCTCTCCGCATCCTGCGATCTGGCGCTGGCTATCAATGCGATCGGGCCCCCGACGGTTGCCGCCGCATACGAAATGTTCGCATCCATTGCTGCTTGTGCCCGCCGTGGCGGCGCGTTGATCAGCGTTCTCCCTTCGTTGGACACGATGTACCACCTGTACGCTCTCGAGCGGAGACATCGGGTCTCCCCCTCCCGGGTGGGTACGATAGACGAGGCGACTAGTATCTACACCGACGGTAGAGAACGAGCGAAATTCTTCCTACCTGAGGAGATTACGCAGCTCTGTAAAGATAACCACCTGGCAGTTGAGCGATTGGAGAAGATTCGCTACCCCTGGAGCCTGATGAGACTCTCGGGCTGGGGCTACTACCCCCGGTCACCCCGAATCTGGGATTGGTACGTGGTGGCCCGGAAGAAATGAGTGAGGCCTGACCAGCCACGACCCTACCGGGTCCAAAGGGCGATCAATCGCTTCGAAAGCCACGACGAGCTCTTTTGGAACGTGACCGGAACCGAGTGGGACTGGCCCATCCGCACGGCGAGTGTGCGAATCCTCTTCCTACGGGCATGGGGGCCGAACGCCTTATGCACAGCACCTTCACCGGCCCCTGGGGAGCAAGGACGAGCAGCGCCACCGAGCGGGTCGCCGACGGCAGCTAGCTCCTAGAAAAGGTAGTAGTAGACGTGTCCGAGCTCGTGGTGGAGTGTAATCAGCTGCTCCTCGGTGGGCTCGATGCACTGCTTGATGGGAACGTCCTCTTCCGGATCCATGTCCCAGGCGCTGGCATGGCACACCACTTCGCGGTCGCGCGGCTTGGTGCGCATCGATCGCTCCCAGAAGGTTTGCGGGAGCGCGGGCATGCCTTAGAGAGACGAAGAAGTCTCTTTCTTGGCCTCCTCGGCCAGGTCCCGGTTGGTGGCAGCGATGAGTCGAATGTCGACTCGGATGCGCCGGGTGCCTCCCAGCCGATCGAATTCCCTGTCCTGGAGAACCCGCAAGAGCTTCGATTGGAGAGGCGTCGGCAACTCGCCGATCTCATCCGTCAGCTTCTAACCGAAAGCGCGGTCTCGGCACTCATCGGCGGTGCCATGGCGGTTTCCCGGCGTACTGGTGGTCGGCTACGAAGAGGTCAAGGGGGTGGCAAGCTGCCCGACAGAAGAACTGCGTCCGCAGCACCGAGGAGTGCCATCGCCCTGAAATATATCTTCCATTCGTGCTCGCGGCGGGTATTGAAGAGTGTGAGGCGCTTGTCGTGAAGAAAACGGATACTTTCGGCGTCCTTCGATGTGCCAAACTCGGCCGGGAGTCGGTTGCCTGCGCC